>QHVD01000358.1 GCA_003222235.1 Gemmatimonadota bacterium
ATGATCGTCTCGCGGCGCCAGGCGCCGACCTCGGTGAGGCGCGGGTATTGCTTGATCTCGATGCGCCACCCCTGGTCGTCGGTGAGGTGCCAGTGAAAGCGGTTCAGCTTATGGAGCGCCAGCAGATCGATGAACTTCTTCACGAACTCCCCGGGCATGAAGTGGCGCGCCGCATCGAGATGAGCGCCGCGCCAGGGGAACCGGGGGACGTCCTCGATCGAGACAGCGGGAGCGGTCCACGCGACGCCCTCCATCTTCGCCTGGCGCAGGATCTCTGCGGGCAAGAGCTGCCGTAGCGTCTGGATCGCATAGAACGCGCCCGCGGGCCGATAGGCGCGGATCGACACACGCGCCGTCCCGACCTCGAGCCGATATCCCTCGTCGCCCAGCTGCTTCAGGCTCGAGTCCAGACCAAGCGAGATGACGCGGGCGCCGGCCGGCGCTCGCGACCCCACGGCGAGCCGGAAGCCGGTCGCGGGGAACAGGTAGTCGCCCAGCATCGCGCCGAGCCCGCGCGTCGCTGGGTCGGCGACGATCACGGTGGACGCGGTGAGGGTGAAGGCTCCCTTGTGGCGGGTGAGCTGCGCCGGGCGCGGAACGACGGCGATCGAGGAGTCTAGGACCAGAGCGAAGGCCAGCGCCGCCGGGATCATGCGGCGGAGTCGCGCCGCGCGCGGCGCGCGAGGGCCAGCATGGCGAGACCAAAACCCAGCAGCACCAGCCCCCAGACCAGATCGATCGGAATTCCCGTCGGCGCCGTGCCCGGTTGGCCGAGCGTGGCGGCGCCGTAGGCGGCGAGCAGCGCGCCCACCATGCCGAATAGCGCGCCCAACGGAGTTCGCAGGTCGAGTCTCACGTCTCCTACCTCTAGAAGAAGACCAGGTTCAAGAGGACCGTCAGCGCCAGCACGATCATCGCCAGCGGCCCGGGTCGCTCGTACCACCGCCTCACTGCATCCTCGGGCTTCGGCGTCAAGCCGTACACGAGCCCCCGCAGCTCGTCGGCAGGCCGCGGTCGCGTGGCGAGGCTCACGACGATCGTCACCACGAAGCACGTCACCCAGGCGAGGATCGCCGTCCAGAACGTCTGCGCCAGCTCGCTCGGATACGTCGTCACGACGCCGAGGTAGCCGCCCTTCACGCCGACGGCGGCCCCCGCCGGCAGGGACAGGCCGTGGTGCGCGGCCGCGGCGAGCGTACCCGCGCCGAGCCCCGCGAACGCCCCGTGCCCGGTGGCGCGCCGCCAGAACATGCCCAGCGCGAATGTGGCGAACAAGGGCGCGTTCACGAACGCGAACACGAGCTGGAGGAAATCCATGATGTTGTTGAACGACGCCGCCACATACGCCGCCGCGACGGAGATCGCGACCCCGAAGACCGTGGCGAGCCGTCCCATCGCGAGATAGTGGGCGTCCGGCGCGCCCGGGCGGACGTAGCTCTGGTACAGGTCGTACGTCCACACCGTGTTGAACGCCGTCACGTTGCCGGCCATGCCAGACATGAACGACGCGAGCAGCGCCGTGAGACCGAGCCCGAGCAGGCCTGCAGGGAAGAAGTGCACCAGCATCATGGGGGTGGCCAGGTCATAGTCCAGCACCACGCGGCCGCGCGCGTCGCGCAGCGGCCCCCCCGTGCGCGGATCGAGCTTCGCCGGCACGATGCCTCCCCCGGCGCCGGGCGCCGGCGCGTCCGACCCGATGGCCGGGGCGGCCGGCGCGACGAGCGCTCTAGGGACGGGGCCGGTTGCCTGGGTGGAGGCGATCGCAGGCCGCACCGCGCTCGTGGAAGTCACCACCATGGCGAGCATCCCGGGGATGATCACGAGGAACGGGAACAGCATCTTCGGGAGCGCGGCGATGAGCGGAGTGCGGCGCGCGGCGGTCATCGAGTTGGCGGCCATGGCGCGCTGCACCACCAGGAAGTCCGTGCACCAGTACCCGAACGACAGCACGAACCCGAGGCCCATCACCAGCCCGAACCACTCGACGCCCACGGGGTTCTGGGAGGCGTGCCCCATGAAGGCCCAGCTCCGCGTGTAGGCGCCCGGTGCATAGCCGTTGACGGCCGCGACCCCCGCCAGGCGCTGGGTGAGGCCGGCCCAGCCGCCGATGTCGCGCAGGCCCAGAAACACGAGCGGCGCGAAGCCGAACACGATGAGGAAGAACTGCAGGACCTCGTTGTAGATCGCGCTCGTGAGCCCGCCGAGAAAGATGTAGGCGAGCACGATCCCGGCGGCGACCAGGATGCTGGCGTCGAAGCTCCACCCCAACAGCAGGTTGAGAAGCTTCCCCATCGCATACAGCGAGATGCCGGAAGAGAACACGGTCATCGTGGCGAACGAGATCGCGTTCAGGCCCCGCGTCTTCTCGTCGAACCGCAGCTTCAGATATTCCGGGACCGAGCGCGCGCGCGAGCCGTAGTAGAACGGCATCATGAACAGCCCGACGAAGACCATCGCCGGGATGGCGCCCACCCAGTAGAAGTGGCTCGTCGCGATGCCGTACTTGGCACCCGAGGCGCCCATCCCGATCACCTCTTGTGCGCCCAGGTTCGCCGAGATGAACGCCAGGCCCGTCACCCACGCCGGGATCGATCGCCCCGAGAGGAAGAAGTCCTCGCTGGTCCGC
>QHVD01000359.1 GCA_003222235.1 Gemmatimonadota bacterium
CTGGCGGCCAGCACCAAGCAGTGCACCATTGCGATGTGGCACGAGCCGCTCTTCAGCTCCGGCCCCAAGGGCGGCACGCCGGGGCCCCTGGCGCTGTTCCAGGCGCTGTACGCCTATGGAGCGGAGATCGTCATGTCAGGCCACGAGCACAACTACCAGCGGTTTGCCCCGCAGCGCCCGGACGGAATCGCGGACCCCGCGTTCGGAATCCGGGAGTTCATAGTCGGCACCGGCGGGGAGTCGCACGACGGTGTCCACAGCCTGGCGACAACCGAGGCGCAAGGTAGCGGATTTTACGGCGTCCTCAAGCTCACGCTGCAGCCGGGGGGCTACACCTGGCAGTTCATCCCGCAGGCGGGAAAGAGCTTCACGGATCAGGGGAGCGGGACGTGTCACGCCGCGCCGCCGCCCCGCGCCAATCCGGCCGGCCCGTACACGGGCGACGGGAGCGTCCAGTTCGACGGCAGCGCATCCTCCAGTCCCCAGGGCAATATGCCGCTCACATACTCGTGGGACTTCGGCGACGGCACGACGGGCTCGGGCGCCACGCCGGTTCACACGTACGACGCGTACAACGCCTATACTGTGTCGCTCGTGGTCACCGACTCCAAGGGCAATCAAAGCCCCCCGGCGACCGCCACGGCGACCAGCGGGAACCAGCCCCCGGCGGTGAACGCGGGGCACGACTGGATCATCCCGCCGGGCGGGACGGTGAATCTGTCGGCCACGTTCACTGACAACTCGTTGGACAACCCCTGGAACTACACGATCACCTGGGGCGACGGATCGCCTGCCGACAACGGAACGACGTCGGCGAGCCCGATCACCTTCAGCCACGCTTATCAGGGCCAGGGGCAGTACCCGCTGCAGGTCAGCGTCACCGATATTCATGGCCTCACGGGCTCTGCCACGGCCACCGTCAACGTGTCCGACCCAACGGCAGCGCAAGTGATGGTGGGCGCGGGGGACATCGCGCGCTGCGACCGTCCCTCCGACTCGGTCACCGCCCGGATCATAGACACCATCCCCGGTACCGTGTTCACGCTCGGCAACGCCACGATGGGCACCTCGTCGTCCCCGCCCGACTTCATCGGTTGCTACGACCAGTCGCCGCATTGGGGACGGTTCAAGGCACGCACCCGGCCCGCTCCCGGGAACGCTGAAGCCTGGTCACCCGGCTTGTCCACGTACTACCGTTATTGGGGCGCCGCTGCGGGCGATAGCGGGAAGGGCTACTACAGCTACGACCTCGGCGCCTGGCACATCGTCGTGCTGAACAGCACCGGTGCTGATGGCGTCGGGATAGGCGCCGGGTCCCCCCAAGAGACGTGGCTCAAGACCGACCTGGCCAACAGCACCAAGCTGTGCACACTGGCCATTTGGAACATCCCGCGCTACAACTCGGCCGCGGGGACGCCGCCCGTGTATGACCCGGTCAAGCCGTTCTGGAACGATCTCTACGCTGCGGGAGCTGAGATCGTGCTCAACGCATTCGACGAAGTGTACGAGCGCTTCACGCCGCAGACCCCCGACGGCGTGGCCGATCCGGACCACGGCATCCGTCAGTTCACTGTGGGCACGGGCGGAATGGGGACGAACACGGTCTTTGCGCGGCAGGCGAACAGCGAGGTATTCTCGAGCCAGGGCTACGGCGTCATCAAGCTGACGCTCCTCGAGACCGGATACACCTGGCAGTTCATTCCGGCGGGCAGCAACACCTTCACCGACAGCGGCACGGGGAGCTGCCACTGAACGCGCAGCGCAGGGCGGCGGCCACGCCGCCCAGCGGCCTTCCGGGTCTGACGCACCGGACCCTCGCCGGTCTAGTTTGGACCGGCGGGGGGAAGGCCGTGTACGGCGCCCTTCGCCTGGTGGTCCTCTTCCTCCTGGCGCGCCTCCTCTCCCCTGCGAATTTCGGGGTGGTCGGCGCAGCCACGGTTGTGATGGGGTTCTCCGCCATCTTTTCGCAGCTCGGCATGGCGCCGGCGATCGTGCAGCGGCCCGTGCTCGAGCCGCGGCACGAGCAGGCGGCGTTCTCCGCGTCCGTCGGCTTTGGCCTGCTCCTGGGGGCAATGCTGTGGCTCCTCGCCCCCGAGATCGCCGCGTTCTT
This sequence comes from Gemmatimonadota bacterium, assembly GCA_003222235.1. GTDB lineage: Bacteria > Gemmatimonadota > Gemmatimonadetes > Gemmatimonadales > GWC2-71-9 > AG12. The sequence continues at coordinate 2,111 of QHVD01000359.1, forward strand.
CCGCATCCCTGCCGTCCAGCCCGTCCTCCGCACATTCGCCTGGACGTTCCCGCTGGCCGGGTTCGCCATCGTGGCGGAGGCCGTGATGCAGCGGGAGCTTCGGTTCCGGTGGCTGGCAACGGTCGAGGTGGCGAGCTTTGTCGTGGGCTACGGAGTCGTCGGCGTCACGATGGCACTGCTTGGATTCGGGGTGTGGGCGCTGGTGGCGGCGGAGATGTCGAAGGTGGGACTGTACACGGCGACCCTGATGGTCGTGCGCCCGCCGAGCTTCACCTTGCGGCCAGATCGCAGGGCGTTCGCCGAGCTCATGTACTACGGCAGCGGCTTCACCGTTTCGAAGATCGCCAATTATCTGGCGCTCCAACTCGACAACCTCATCGTGGGCCGCTGGCTCGGGGTGGTGGCGCTGGGGTTCTACGGACGCGCCTATGAGCTGATGGCCGCGGCCCCGACTCTCTTGGGCGAGCCCGTGGACAAAGTGCTCTTCCCTGCCATGGCTTCGCGGCAAGGCGACATGCGGTCCATGGCGTCCGCCTATCGCCGCGGTGTGGCGATGATTACGCTCATCACGCTGCCCTTGAGCGCGTTCTTCCTCGTGCTGGCCCCCGACGCGATCCCGGCCCTCCTGGGCGGTAAGTGGGGGCCCGTCATCGTTCCCTTCCAGGTCCTGACGCTCGGCATCTTCTTGCGCACCAGCTACCGCATCAGCGACGTCGTGACGCGCGCGACGGGGGCGGTGTATCGCCGGGCCTGGCGGCAGGCCATCTACATGCTGTGCGTGGTCGCCGGCGCCTGGTGGGGGCGGCAGTGGGGGATCACCGGAGTGGCCGTCGGCGTGCTCGGTGCCCTGATGGTGAACTACCTGTTGATGGCCGACCTAGGGGTGCGCCTCGCCCACCTCAGCTGGCGCGAGTTCTGGGGCGCGCACGTAAACGCCCTCTTCTCAGCGGTGGTCACGGGCGCGCTGGTAGGGAGCTTGGCGGCGCTGCTCCGCGCCCGCGGCCTGCCCCACCTCGCCGTGCTGGTCACGGCGGGGGTGCTGGGATTCGGCGGCATGTTGCTGCTGGTGCGGGCCGCTCCGAAGGCATTCCTCGGGGCCGACGGACTCTGGATGCTCCGGCAAGTCCGTAAGGTGGTTTCCGGCTTCCGCACTTCCAGGACTGCGGCGCGTCCGGCCCCGGCGGCGCCGCCGGCCGAGCCACTGGCCCTCGTGCGGCAGCTCGGTGAAGCGCTGCATCGCGAGGGCGTCCGCTACTGTCAGTGGAAGGGACATTGGAAGTGGCATCGTTGGGCGACCGGCGCCGGCGACATCGACCTTTTGGTGGATCGGGCCGATACAAAGCGGTTTGCCGGTGTGCTCCGGCAGCTGGGGTTCGTCCCGGCGTTCGCACCGCGGCACCAGCGGCTCGCAGGCATCCAGAGCTACTTCGGGCTCGACCGTGGCACGGGAAAGCTCGTGCATGTGCACGCTCACGAGCGACTGCTCGTGGGGCGGGCGTGGTCGGCCGCCTATCCCATGCCGGTGGAAGGGCCGTTCCTGGGCTCAGCCAGCCAGAATTCCGTCTTCCGTACGCCTGCGCCGGAGTTCGAGCTCATCGGACTCGTGATCCGGATGGTCGAGCGATATAGGGTCACCACCGCCCTGCGTCTCCGTCAACCGGTGTGGGTCGAGCGGATGCGGCAGGAATTGTCGGACGTCGAGGCGCGCGTCGATCAGGAGAAGCTGGCACGCGCTCTGCAGCAGGTGCCGTTTCTGGACGCCCGGTTCTTCGAGAGGTGCCGGCAATCCTTGCGGCCCCACTATCCGCGCTGGAAGCGGGTGCTGTTGCGGCGGCAGTTGGTGAGCCGGTTGGCGGCGCAGGCAGCGCAGCCATCGCTGTCGCGCGCCGTCGAGGCCCTGATGCGTCGGGCCGACGCGTTGGGAGGTCACCTGCTCGGAAACGGCAATGGGAAGCGCATCGCCCAGGGCGGGACGTTCATTGCCGTGGATGGCGCGGACGGCGCAGGCAAGTCGACCACGGTTCAGGCGCTGACGGCGTGGCTCTCCCCCGAGTTCCAGTGCCGCTCGTTTCATTTCGGCCGGCCGCGGCGGCGGCTGCTGACGCTCGCGGTGGGCGCCGTGCTGTTGTGCAAGAGGCGCTGGGACCGACAGTTCGGTGGCTCGCGAGCGCCGTGGCGGAACGAAGTCGACTCCGGTAGGTCGCCGGGGGCCCTCGAGCTGCTGCGTTTCATCTGTACCGCGCGCGATCGTTACTTGCTGGCGCTCAAGGCGAAACGCCTCGCGGAGAGTGGGGCGGTGGTACTGTGCGAGCGGTACCCGACCGCCACGAGCCTCGCGGGACCGAGCATCCAGCAGCTCAAATATCCCATGCCGCGTGGCCGCGTGGGCCGGTGGCTCGTGACCACCGAGTGCCGCTACTACGACCGGATGCCGCGGCCCGACCTGGTCACGGTCCTGGTCGTCGAGCCCGCCCTGGCGGTGCAACGCAAGGAGAACGAACCGGCTGAGTATGTCCGGCGTCGCGCGGAGCTCGTGCAGGCCACGAGCTGGAGCGGGAGTGGCGCGCAAATGGTGGACGCGAACCGCACCTTGTCGAGGTCGTGAGCGATCTCAAGTATCTGATCTGGTCGGCGCTGCGCGGAACGAGCCTCCCGCAGGTCGCAACCCACCCTGTCATCGTTGAGCTGGTCGGGCCGGCCGGCGCGGGCAAGAGCGCCGTCGCCGACGTGCTCCGGGGCCGTGAGCACGTGCTGCGGGTGAGCATCTGGGGCCTGCAGCTGCGGTTTGTGTCCTGGAGCGCCGTGACGCTGCTACCCACGTTCCTGGCCCTGTGCCTCGGCACCCACAGCGTCCCCTGGGAGGAGATGAAGCAGATGATCCGCCTCGGGGCCCTGCGGCGGTTCCTGGCGCGGGCGGCGACACCGCGCCAGCGTCTCATCGTGCTCGACGAAGGACCCGTGTTTGCGCTGAGCTGGCTTCAGGTCTTCGGCGGCGAGCGCCTCGCAGGCAGCGCGGCCTACCAGCGCTGGGTGCGGCGCACGCTCGCCGCCTGGGCCGGCGTGCTCGATGTGATCGTGCGACTCGACGCCCCGGATCCCGTCCTGGCACAGCGCATTCGCTCCCGCGAGAAGCCTCACATGGTCAAGCACCTGAGCGACCAGGAGATCGCTGCGTTCGCGGCGCGCTTCCGGGCCGCGTTCGCCGCGGTGATTGCGGCCGTGACGAGCCTCAACGGCACGCAGCAACTCACCGTGTCCGCCGAGCTGGCGCACCCCGAAGACCTGGCGGCTCGGGTGCTCCAGGGCCTCGCGACACTGCCCACATGAGCATGACGAAGCGTCGCTCCGAGCCGCAGGCGCCCCCGGCCGCCCCACGCGTGCACCGGGTGATCCGGTGGGCGTTTTACGTGTTCATCCTCTCCCTGCCGTTCGAGTATCCGAATCGGAGCTTCCCCGTAGAGACCACCACCATCACGTGCGCCTTGTTCCTGCTCGCCGTGTTGTACCAACCGCGCGTCTGCTTCCGACGGTTCCCGGGGGCAGCCGCGTGGTTTGTGGGCTTCCTCTACGCGTTTCTGGTCTCGTTCGTCGTGAACGGGGGCCAGTACGAGGATGAAGTGCAGAAGTTTTTCCTGCTCATGCTGCAGCTGCTGATGCTGCTCTGGGCCGGGTACAACGTGCTGCGTGACAAGGAGGTTTTCAGCAAGGCCCCGGTCATGCTGGCGGTGGCTTGCACGGTCCGCGCGGCGTTGCAGGTGCTCAACATTGGCACCAGCCATGTCGCGGAATGGGTTGGGGGCGAACGTGTCTCCATGCTGGGACAAAAC
>QHVD01000360.1 GCA_003222235.1 Gemmatimonadota bacterium
AGCGCCGCGAGGTTGATGAAGGACGGCGGCCGGATGCGCCACCGCACCGGCTTCGCGGTCCCGTCGGACACGAGGTAGTTCCCCAGCTCTCCCTTCGGGTTCTCGATTCCCACGTACGCCTCCCCCACCGGCGCCTTGACGCCCTCCATCACCTGCTTGAAGTGGTAGATCATCGCTTCCATGTCGCCCATCGCGCGCGACTTCGGGGGCAGGATGACTCTGGGATCGTCCACGTTCACGGGGCCGTCGGGGAGCCGCTGGAGCGCCTGCTCCAGGATGCGGTTCGACTGGTGGCATTCCTCGAGCCGCGCCAGGTAGCGGTCATACACGTCGCCGTGCTCGCCCACCGGGACCTCGAACTCGTACGTCTCATAGTCCAGGTACGGGTGGTCCTTGCGGACGTCGTAGGGGACGCCGCTCGCCCGCAGCATCGGGCCGGAGAGCGAGTAGTCGATCGCTTCCTCGGCCGTCATCACGCCCACGTTCTGCGTGCGCCCGGCCCACACGGCGTTACGGGTGAGCACGCGGTCGATCTCGCTGAGCGTCTTGGGATACGTCTTCGTGAAGTGGCGCAGCCCTTCCGTGAAGCCGTCCGGGATGTCGGCGAGCATGCCGCCGACGCGCGTCACGCTGGTCGTGAGCCGCGCGCCCGTCCACATCTCCTGCAGGTCATAAATCCGCTCGCGCTCCTGGAACGCCCACAGGAAAGGGGTGAAGGCGCCCAGGTCGATGGACGTCGTCCCGAGCCACACCATGTGCGAGATGATCCGGCTCATCTCGCACGCGATCACCCGCAGGACCTTGCAGCGCGGGGTGATCTCGATCCCCATCAGCCTCTCGGCCGCGAGGGCAAAGCCGACGTTGTTCGCCATCGGCGACAGGTAATCGGTACGGTCGGTGAGCGGGATGATCTGGTTGTAGTGGCGGTACTCGCCGAGCTTCTCGAACCCCGAGTGGAGGTAACCGACATGAGGGATGACCCGCACCACGGTTTCGCCGTCGAGCTCCACCACGAGGCGCAGCACGCCGTGAGTCGCGGGGTGCTGGGGCCCGAGGTTGACGAGCATGTGCTCGCCCCCGAGCTCGGGCTCCGCCGGCTCGGCGGACGGGGGGGGCGGGGGAGGCGGGGGCGGCTTGCCGGCTACACCGACCGGGACGCGGGTCGGCTGTCCCTGGGCGTCCAGCCCCGGAGTGGCGAGCGCGACCTCGACCGTGCGCTTGCTCATTCGGAGTAAGGCACCTTCCCCCGGTCGCCCCGGCGCAGCCGCTCCTTCATGCCCTCGGGAAGCTCGTTGAACGTCTCGGCGATCGACAGCTCCTCGAGCGAGTAGTGCGCTTCAGGGTTCGCCGCGAGCGCCTGCCGCACCTGCTCGGCGCGGCTGAACCGGCCGCGCAGGGGAAAGTCCTTTCTCAGCGGATGCCCTTCGGCGTACGTCTCCCACATCAGGATGCGCCGGAGATCGGGGTGGCCGGCGAAGCTGATGCCGAACATGTCGTAGACTTCCCGCTCCAGCCAGTTCGCGCCGTGCCACAGCGGAACTACCGAGTCCACGCGGAGCGGCCGGTCCTGCGGCAGCTCGACCTTGACGCGCAGATCGGCGCGCCGGTGGAGCGAGCGCAGGAAGTAGACGACCTCGATCGGCCGCTCCGCGTCGCGGTACTCGACGGCGGTGACGTCCACCAGGTAGTTGTACTCCTGGCCCGGCGTCTCCTTGAGCCACTTGAGGATCTCGAAGCTCCGGGCCGCGTCGATGAACACGATCGTGTCGCCGCGCACGTCCGCCGCGCGGCCGATCGCGGTGTCGAAGGTCGCTCGCAGCGCGTCGACGGAGGGATTCACGCCGAGCGGAACTGGTGGATGGAGTTCCCGAAGGGCTCCGAGATCTCGTCGATCTGCTCGGGCGGCAGCCGCAGGCCCCGCTCGTCCAGCGGCTGCTCCTCACGGCGTGCGACGCCGTCGAACAACGACTCGCCTTTGATCTTCTTGTGCAGGAGCAGCACCCCGTAGAGCAAGCCCTCGGGCCGCGGCGGGCAGCCGGGGACGTACACGTCCACCGGCACGACCGTGTCGATCCCCTGCACCATGGCATAGTTGTCGAAGATGCCGCCGGTGGACGCGCACGCCCCCATGGAAATCACCCACTTGGGTTGCGGCATTTGATCGTAGATCCGCCGGATCACGGGCGCGAGCTTGAACGGCAACCGCCCGGCGCAGATCAGCACGTCGGCCTGGCGCGGTGAGAACGCCTGGCGCTCCATGCCGAAGCGCGCGAAGTCGAAGCGGCTCGCGGCGGTCGCCATGAACTCGATGGCGCAGCAGGCCGTGCCGAACGGCATCGGCCACAGCGAGTTCGCCCGGGAGGAATTAACGGCCCAATCGATGAGATCCCTGAACCGGGCGAGCAGGTAGTTCGGGCTCTGGCCGGAAACTTCTTTCGTCTCAATGACCCGCTTCATCGACGAACCTCGTGGAGCGAAGCTCGACGCCTCAACCCCACTCGAGCGCCCCCCGCTTCCATACGTACACGTATCCGACCGCGAGGATGGCGATGAACACCAGCATCTCGATCAGCAGGAACCCCATCCCGGGTCCCCCGGCGGCGAAGAAGATCGTCCCCCACGGGATCAGGAACACCGTCTCGATGTCGAAGATGATGAACAGCATCGCCACGAGGTAGAACTTCACCGAGAAGCGCTCGTGCGCGTCGCCGAGCGGCGGCATGCCGCTCTCGTACGGCGTCTCCTTCACGGGGGTGGGCTTGCGCGGCGCCAGGAGGTGCGACATGCCGATGAGGGCGCCCGCGTTGAACGCCACGAAGGCGAGAAGGAGGAGGAAGCTCAGGTAGGGCTGGTTCATGAGTTCGTGAAAAAATTCACTTAACCCGCCGAAACGTATTCGCGGCGTCGATCATTGTCAACCGAATCGAGTGGCGTAAGTGACGGTGCCGCCGATATATTGGGCCCCAATGTCCATCAAGTCCGATCGCTGGATCCGGCGCATGGCCGAGCAGCACGGCATGATCGAGCCCTTCGCCGACTGCCAGGTCCGCGCGGGCGCGATCTCCTACGGCGTCTCGTCCTACGGCTACGACATGCGGGTGGCGCCCGAGTTCAAGATCTTCACCAACGCTCTCTCGGCCGTGGTGGATCCCAAGCATTTCGATCCGAAGTCGTTCGTCGAGTTCAGCGGCGACGTGTGCATCGTGCCGCCGAACTCATTCGCGCTGGCGCGCTCGGTCGAGTATTTCCGCATTCCGCGCAACGTCCTGACGATCTGCGTCGGCAAG
>QHVD01000361.1:0-6161 GCA_003222235.1 Gemmatimonadota bacterium
GGTGCTGAAGATGAATGTCGCCGGCCCCGAGTGAGTACCGTCGCTGACCATGAACCCGCTTCCGCCGTTGAACACGATGCCGGTGGGTCCCCCTGGGACCGTGACCACGAGTGGAAGGACGGCGCCGGTGCCGTCGTAGAGCGTCGACGTGTTCGTCTGGTTGTTGTTGACCCACCACGGCGTTGACGGGCCGGCGACCAGACCCCAGGCGTTCACCAGGTTCGGATCGACTTGTGCCGCCGCGCCGGCCGTGTCGGCGACGAGGTTCCTCGAGGTGTACCCGCCCGACGTGGCCTTGTGCCCCGACATACCACCCGATCCACCCAATCCCCCCCCGCCTCCATATTGCGCAGTGGCGGCGCTGACGACGCCGAGCACCACGACGATGCCCAGGTACTTCGCCCTGGCCCGCGCATGTAGAACTTGTGCGACTGGTCCAGTGCATCAGCCGGACCATCGCGAAGCCCATATTTTCCAACGAGATCGGGAGTCGGTGCTGCCCACCACGCGGCACGTGCCCACATTTGGGCGACAGGCGACTCCTCCGAGGTCGTCGGCACCGGTCACGCCGATGAGTCCATGCTCGCGGCGCGCGCGTGGGCTTGCGAAGATCGATGCCGACGCGGCGGCTGCGCGCCGCCGTATTCGCTGCGACCGCCCGGCGGCATGCCACGCGACTTGGCGCCGCGACGGCGTTGGTCGGGCACCTGATCGGAGCGGAACCGTCAGCCGCGGGGAGGATCACCGCTCGCTCGATCAGGTCTTCAGGTCGCGGACGTGTCCGAGTTTGGAGCCCGTGTGTCGGCCGCTCGGCACCTCTTGCCGGCCGTTCGGCACGGGAAAGTCCGGGGTTCGGCGGAATCTCCCGTGCCATGCGGCTCCCGGTCGAGCCCCCATCGGCACAGGGGTTGCGACGGGAGCAAGACGACGATGTGGAGGGTCCCGCCCGCCGTCCGGCAGTCCTGTCCGAACGCGGCGGAGAGCGCTTCGGCGGCACGCTTCCAGGCGCTGCTAGATGTCGCCGAATCGATCACGGCATGCCGGGGCCTCGAAGAGCTTTTCCGCGGTCTAGCCGTCCACTTGCAGCGTGTCGTAAGCTTCTACGCTCTGGGCCTCTGTCTTGTGCACCCGGACCGCGGAGTCACGAGCGCCCGGGTTCTCGAGACATCCGGCACGGGATTCACGACCCTTCCCGGGTATCCGATCGACGACATTCCCTCCGGGTGGGTTATCGAGACTCAGCAGCCGCTCATCGTCGCCGATACAGCGGCCGAGAACCGGTGGCCCCATGCCATGGCAGAGCTCCAGGAGCGCGGCCTCGTCAGCTTCTGCATTCTGCCGCTGACGACCGCATGCCGGCGGGTCGGTACGCTCGGCTTCGGCAGCCGTGAGCCGGTCCGATATAGCGCTGAGGACGTCGCCTTTCTGAGCGAGGTCGCGAAGCTCGTGGCGGTGGCCGTCGACAACACGCTGAACTTCGACGAGGCGCGGGCGACGCAGCGGCAGCTCTCGACCGAGCGGGGCCACCTGCGGCTGCTGCTCGAGGTCGCGAACGCCACGGTTTCCAAGCTCGAGCTGCCGGAGCTGGTGAACGCCGTATCGACGTCTTTGGATCGCGCCATCTCTCATCACTCCGTGACGCTCGCGCTCTACGACAAAGATCACGGCGACCTCGTGGTTCACGCGGTCGCTTCCAAGTCCGGCGATGGACACAGACACATCGGGGCGCGCTTCGCGGGCGCCGCGGGCGGCGAGGCGTTCAGCCCGGAACGGACGTTCGTCTTCGACGAAGGCGACCTGAGGGATCGATTCCCCGACACGGCGGCCGCCCTGCGCGAGACGCGCATCCGGTCGGTCTGCGCCGTCCCGCTCGTCGTGGGCGACTGCGGGCTCGGCACGTTGACCGTGGGCCATCGGGAGCCCGATGCCTTCCCGCCGGAGGCGGTCGCGATCATCGAGGCCGTCGGTCGCCAGGTCGCGATGGCCGTCGCCAACGCGGTCGCCATCCAAAAGCTCGCGGAGGAGCGTCTCTACCTCGAGAGCGAGATCCGCACCGAGCACCCCTTCCGAGAGATCGGCGGCGACAGCGCTCTTCTCCGCGCGGTGCTCGCGCAGGTGGAGACGGTCGCGCCGACCGTCGCGACGGTGCTCGTTCTCGGTGAGACCGGCACCGGGAAAGAGCTGATCGCGCGGGCGATCCACGACCGGAGCGCCCGGCGCGTCCGGACGTTCGTCAAGGTGAACTGTGCCGCGATCCCGGCGGCGCTCTTGGAGAGCGAGCTGTTCGGCCACGAGCGCGGCGCGTTCACCGATGCGGTCTCCCAGAAGATCGGTCGCTTCGAGCTCGCCGACGGCGGTACGCTCTTCCTCGACGAGGTGGGCGAGCTGCCGCTCGAGCTGCAGCCAAAGCTCCTGCGGGTCCTGCAAGAGCAGGAGTTCGAGCGCCTCGGCGGTACGCGCACGATCAAGGTGGACGTCCGCATCGTCGCGGCGACGAATCGCGACCTCGCCCGGCTGGTGGAGGAGCAGCGCTTCCGCGACGATCTCTACTATCGCTTGAACGTCTTTCCCATCCACGTCCCCCCGCTGCGTGAGCGAACCGAGGACATTCCGGCGCTTGTCCGGTTCTTCGTGCAACGGCTCGCCCGTCCGATGAATCGACACGTCGAAGTCGTCCCGAGCGAGGCGCTCAAGGCGCTTCGCCGGTATGCCTGGCCGGGAAACGTGAGGGAGCTGGCCAACCTCGTAGAGCGGGCGATGATCCTCTCCAAGGGAAGGACGCTCGAGATTCCGCTCGCCGAGCTCGGGCGCTGGCAGCGGCCGGACCACGGCGACAGAGCCGCCACCCTCCGGGCCGTGGAGCGGATGCACGTCCTCCGCGTCCTCGGAGAGACCAACTGGACACTCGGTGGCCCGCGGGGAGCCGCGGTCCGGCTCGGTGTGAAACGGACGACGCTGCAGGCGTTGATGAGGAGACTGGGGATCACCAGGCCGCGGGCGGCGTGAGCGGCCCGCCGCGAGCCTCAATCCCGAACGGCGACTGCAGGCGCCGTGCCAGGAGGAACTCGGGGCGCTTCGGTCGTTCGCCGTGGACGACGCGCCGTGATCTCGACCCGTGCCGACATGGCGGCGCCGCGGCTGTTCAGGCGGGCGGGAGTCGGCTATCTTGCCGGCGTCATCATGTCTTCGGCACACGGGGCTCGGCGCGGGCCCGGAAGATGCCGCTCCTGACCCCTCCCTCGCCGCGGCCGGCGGCGCCGGCCCGATACGGGCTCGCGAGCCTGTCGACGCTCGTCGTGCTCGGTGTCGCCGTGGCCAACGATACGGTCCTCGAGGTCATGGCCCTCGTACGCAGAGAAGCGCGGTCTGCGCGGGTGACGCTCGAGAGCCAACTCGCCGACGATCTGCCCGCGTCGCCGGCGATCGAATCCAGCCGCAGCAGGTGATCCTCAACCTCATCGTCAACGCCATCGACGCCACGCGCGGAGTGGACGACGGCCCGCGCGACGTGGTCGTCTCCTCCGGCCGGCACTCCGAGGGCGTGTGCGTGGCGGTCCGGGATTCCGGCGTCGGTCTCGCCTCGGAGACCCTCGACCAGCTCTTCAAGCCCTTCTATACGACCAAGGCCGAGGGCATGGGCATGGGGCTCGCCATCAGCCGATCGATCGTCGCCGCCCACGGCGGGCGGCTGTGGGCCACCCCGAACGACCGCCGGGGCGCGACGTTTCACTTCGCCGTGCCGGCGGAAGGGCATCCCGCCCCCTCGAGCGAACGATGAGCGAACCGACGCCCGTGGTGCTCGTGGTCGACGACGACGCCTCTGTCCGGACGGCGCTGAAAAGCCTGTTCAGATCGGTCGGACTCGCCGTTCGATCGTTCGGGTCCGCGCCGGAGTTCCTGAGCGAGCCGCTTCCCGATGCTCCCGCGTGCCTCGTGCTCGACGTCCGCCTGCCCGGCATGGGCGGTCTCGACCTGCAGCGGGAGGTGGCCGAGCGGCATCCGGCCCTCCCGATCATCGTCATGACGGGGCACGGCGACATCCCGATGACCGTCCGCGCGATGAAGGCGGGGGCCGTGGAGTTCCTGTCCAAGCCGTTTCGGGATCAGGATCTCCTGGACGCGGTCCAGCAGGCGCTCGAGCGGGCGCGTGTGCTGCGGCGCGAGCAGGCGGCGCTGGCGGACGTTCGCGGGCGCGCCGAATCGCTCACCCCACGCGAGCGCGAGGTGATGGGATTCGTCGTCGCGGGGCTGCTCAACAAGCAGATCGCGTACGAGCTCGGCATCAGCGAGGTGACCGTGAAGATCCACCGCGGGCAGGTCATGCAGAAGATGAAAGCCGACTCGGTCGCCGAGCTGGTGCGGATGGCCGAGCGCCTGGGCCTCCCGCCGAGGTCGTAGCGGGATAACACCAAGGTATGAGAGGCGTCCGACCGACCCGGTGATACCTCCACGCCGATGGGACAGGCCGCCCCGAACGAACGCGTCGTCGCGGTGATCGACGACGACCAGTCGGTGCGGGGGGCGATCCGGAGCCTGCTCCGGTCGCTCGGGTTTCGGGTGGAAACGTTCGCATCTGCCGAAGACTTCCTCGACGCGCGACCCGCCGGGATCGGGTGCCTGATCCTCGACGTCCGCCTCTCGGGGATGAGCGGCCTGGATCTGCAGCAGCGGCTGGCGGTTACGGGCGACGCACCCCCGATCGTGTTCATCAGCGCGCACGCCGACCAGGTCGCGCGGCAGCAGACGCTCGCCGCGGGAGCGATCGCCTTCCTGCGCAAGCCGTTTGCCGAGGCCGCGCTCATCGATGCGGTTCGCCGGGCGTTCGGCTTCCCCGCGACGTCGTAGGCCGTTAACACCTAGATGTAACAGGCGAACAAGCGCGATCCGGTCTACGGTCGGCACCGGATATGGGGCAACCGTCGAACGAGCGAACCGTAGCGGTCGTCGACGACGACGCGTCGGTCCGCGTGGCGATCCGGAGCCTGCTGCGGTCGCTGGGCTTCCGGGTCGAGACGTTCGGTTCGGCCGAAGACGTCATCGCCTTCGCCGGGCTCGGTGACGTCGCCTGCCTGATCGTGGACGTGCGATTGCGGGGCATGAGTGGTCTCGACATTCAGCGCCATCTCGCGGCTGCCGGCTCGGGAACGCCGCTGGTGTTCATCACCGCGCACGACGATCCGGCCGATCGGAGGCAGGCCGTCGCAGGCGGAGCACTCGCCTTTCTTCGCAAGCCGTTCTCGGACGGCGCGCTCATCGATGCGGTTCGCGCGGCGCTCGGTCGCGCAGGGGGACATCACTCGAATCCGTGAGTCATTGGAGGGTCGCCATGAACGAACCGTCGACGACGCTTGGAACGCTCGACGCAGACTGGACCACAACCACGAGCGACCTGTCGGGGATCACCCCCGGCAGCTGGGCCACCGAACGGCGCAGCGCCCGGCGCAACCCCCTGGGGAGCGCGGCCGCCGCGCACGGCATCCTGGGTGAGAGCGTGGCGTTGCGGGAGGTGGTGAGCCTCGCGCAGAGTGTCGCGTCGACGAACGCCGTCGTGCTCCTCCGCGGCGAGACCGGAACGGGGAAGGGACGCATCGCCGGTCTGATCCACGCACTCAGCACGCGGGGCGACCGTCGTTTCGTCAAGTTCAACTGCACTGCCGTTCCCGCCGGGCTCCTCGAGAGCGAGCTCGTCGGCCACGAGCGGGGGGCCTTCACGGGAGCCGTCGTGCAACGGATCGGCCGGTTCGAGCTGGCGCACGGGGGCACGCTCCTCCTCGACGAGATCGGCGATCTGCCGCCGGAGCTGCAGCCGAAGCTCCTCCGTGTGCTCGAGGAGCAGGAGTTCGAGCGCCTCGGCAGCACGCGCACGATCCGGACGGATGCACGGATCATGGCCGCCACGAACCGGCCGCTCGAAGACCTGGTGGACGCCGGAGTGTTCCGGGCCGACCTCTACTACCGGTTGAACGTCTTCCCGATCGAGCTGCCTCCGCTTCGCGACCGCCGCGAGGACATCCCGCCGCTCGTGCGCCACTTCGCCGCGGAGCACACCCGGAAGCTCGGGACGCGGATCGAGTCGATTCCCGCCGCCGTCATGGACGCGCTCGTGCGCCACCCCTGGCCCGGGAACGTCCGGGAGCTCGAGAACGCGATACACCGGGCGG
>QHVD01000361.1:6181-6654 GCA_003222235.1 Gemmatimonadota bacterium
CGGCCGGGGTAAGGGGGACCGGTCGCCAGCCGCGCAGCCGACGACGCTCGAAGCCGTCACACGCGTGCACATCCTCGCGGCGCTCCGCGAGGCCACCGGCGTCGTCGCGGGCCCGCAGGGCGCTGCCGCGCGTCTCGGCCTCAAGCGCAGCACGCTGCATTCGAAGATGCAGCGGCTCGGGATCGGGCCCGCGGACCTCGCGGCGGCAGGCAGCTCGCTCCCCCGCGCGTGCGCGGGGCCGTCGGCATCACCGCTCGCGCATTGAGACGACCTCCGAGGGTCCGGCGCGGCGCCGTGAAGATAGCACCCACAAAAGGTCCACAAAAGGGGGATCTGCCCCGATCTCCTCCTGAGCGCGTCTACCCTGCCGCCCGTCGTTCCGTCACGAGCTGCTGCAACTCGGAGGCCCAGTCGCGAAGCCGTCTTGCTCCGGGGATCTCGCCGAGGTCCGTGCGCTCAGCTCGATCCGTGTT
>QHVD01000362.1 GCA_003222235.1 Gemmatimonadota bacterium
GTCTGAAAGCTGATCGCCGTCTGCCGGTTGTCGGCGAAGAGGGCCAAAGTGTCGGGAACCCCCGAGGCACCCGGGACCAGCAGCCGGGTGTCGGCCGAATGGAAGGTCTGCTGATTGGTGAACGAGAAGCCGGGCGACCAGGTGATCGACGGCGTGATGTTCACGGGCGATGGCGTCAGGGACACTTGCGGGAAGTTCTGGGTGATAAGGTCGTTCGACAGGTCCTGCGAGCGGCTGCCGCCGATGGTGAGCGTTCCCCAGTCGAACCGTTTGTCGAAATTCAACTGGGACGCGAGGCTCGCGGTGGCCAGAAACGGGTTGACCGTGTTGGTCTGGATCACCTGGGCGCTGGTGGCGTAGTCGATGCTCGCGTTGAAGCGCGTGCGGCTCGAGAAGCTCTGCTGATGTTGCCAGTTGATCCGCGTCGAATGCGCCGAGGCGTCGAGCTGCTGGAGGCGGCTGTAGCCGAACCCGCCCGAGATGAAGCGGTCGAGCCAGCGGTACTTCGTCTCCGCGTGCAGCGACATGTAGCGGCCGGAGAACCAATCGCCCGAGACGCGCAGGTCGGCGTAGTCGCCGATCACGAAGTAGTAGCCCAGGTTCGCGACATGGCGCTGGTAGCTGCGCGTCGGCCGGACCAGATCGTTCAGGCCGAACCGGGGCACGAGAATGCCGCTGCGGCGGCCGGGCCGGATGTCCTGGAAGATAAAGGGCAGCCACAGAATGGGGACATCCCGCACGTAGAGCACCGCGGGGCGCGCCACCATCACGTTCTTGTTCAGCCACTTGACCTCGTGGCTGCCGAAGTGGTAATCGGGAAGGGGGTGGTCGTCGGAGGTGATCTCGCTCCTCGCGCCGTACATGCGGGTCGAGCCTGAGTCCACCGCCAGGTCGCCGCGCATGTACCAACGGGCGCCGCCTTGCTGGACGGCGGTGAGAGCGTCCCGCACGGTACCGCGCTTGATGCAAGTGTCGTAGCGCATCCCCTCGCCCACCAGCACGGTCCCCTGGTCGAAGAGACGGGGATCGCCGCTGGCATCGAGGCGGCAGCTCGCCTGGCGGTAGCGGATGGAGTCCGACTCGAGCTTCGTCCCCTCCCGCTCCACGTAGGCCGCGCCGCGGAGGTAGATGGTCTGCGTGTCACCCCCGACCACGAGCAGCGTGTCCGCGACGTACTGCGTGACCCGCCAGCCCTTGAGCCTCATCAACGAGTCGATGACCGCGTCGTTGGGCGGGAAGCTGCGCGTCGGCCCCGCAGGCAGGCCCAGGCGACGCGCCGTGGCCGTATCGAGGCTCCGCCCCTGCACCGCGCCCGAGTCTGCCTGGCGCCGGGACGTGTCGGCCCGCAGCCGCGGTGGTCCCTGGGCATCCCCCCGCCCCCCCGGGCCCGCGAGCAACACTCCCACGAGGCCCGCGGTGCTCGCCGCGCGCGCCGCGCGCGCGCGGCGCCCGATCCACGCGCACCAGATGCTCACCTCGTAGAGCAGCAACAGCAGGAGGATCCCGACGAGCATCGACACCGCGTCCGGCGGCGCCAGCAGGGCGGCGGCGACGGCGGCCACGGCCACCGCGTAGCGGCGGTTGCGTCCGAGGAACTGCGGCGTCACGAGTCCCAGGGCGGTGAAGATCACGATCACCAGCGGGAGCTCCATGGCGAGCCCGATGGCGATCATGAACCGCGCCGCGAACCCGAAATACTCGCCCGCCGTGATGATCGGCGCGAACGCCTGCTGCTGAAAGCTGAACAACATGCTCAGGACGTGCGGCAGCACCCATTGGTACGCGACGCCGGCCCCGGTCAAGAACAGCAGCACGCCGACCGAGAGCGCGGGCGTGATCAGGCGCTTCTCACGGTCGTACAGCGCCGGCGCCAGGAACGCCCAGGCCTGATAGATCACGACCGGTGAAGCCAGCAGCAGCCCCAGGACGAAGGCCAACTTGAGGGTGATGAGGAACGGCTCAGTCGGACTGGTGAACTTGAGCTTGCCGTCGGGGAGCAGGGGAATGATGGGACGCATCAGCAAGCCGATGACGTCCACGTACTCCACGATCACCCAGCCGATCACACTCGCCAACAGCACGGCCAGGAGGCTCTTGAGAATGCGCCACCGCAGCTCCTCGAGGTGGTCGAGGAACGGCATCTCGGCGCGGTGGTCGGGAGTCTCTGCCACGCCGACCCCGAAGCGGGCTACCGCCCGAGGCGCTGCAGTTTGTCGTGCGCGAGGTTCGCCTCGTCCGAGCGGGGGTATCCGGCGATGACCCGGGCATAGTAGGTCCGGGCTGCCGCCTTGTCGCCCCGCTGCTCGGCGAGGAGGCCCAGCTTGTAGAGGGCCGAGGGTGCTCGCGGCGAGTTGGGATAACTCTTCACGACCTGTTGATACACCGCAGCCGCGGAGTCCGCGTTCTCGGGCGCCCAGGTCTCGCCGACGTAGAACAGCGCGTCGGCCGCCCGCTCATGGGTCGGATAGACGCGGAGGAACTCGCGGAGCCCCACCCGGGCGGTGGCGAGGCTGCCGCGGCGGAACTGCTGCAAGGAGAGGTCGTACATCCGATCCGGCCCGGGTCCCGCCGGGTTTCCCGAGGGCCCAACAGGAGGCGCCATGCCCCCCTTGGTGCCCGTGTCGAGCGGGGGCACGGGCTGCTGGGCCCGCTCTTCGATGTGGGCCCGCAGCTCCGTGATGCGCTGCTGGCTCTGGCCCGTCAGCTCCTGCACCTGGACGAGCTGCTGCTGCACCGCCAGCAGGTCCGTTTTCACGTCGCCACGCATTTGCACCAGATACGCCTGCTGCGCCGTCAGGGCCTGTTGCAGAGCCGCGAACAGCGGGCGCAGCGAATCGAGCCGCGCCGCCTGCTCGGCGGCCGCCCTTTCCTGCTCTGACCGCAGGGCCTGCACCTGGAGCTCGACCTTCCGGACGTCCCCCTTCAGGGCGCATCCGGCGGCAAGCCCCAGGCTCAGGACGAACGGTGACGCGCGGCGCGACACGCACTCTCCGGGGTCACGGTTGGCGCAGCGCCTCGCCGCCGGAGATGATCTCGAACTCGTCCCGGCGGTTCTGCGCCCACGCCGCCTCGTCGTGCCCCGGCGCGAGCGGCCGCTCCTCACCGTAGGACACGGTCTCGATGCGACCCCCGTCGATGCCGTGACTCACGAGGTATTGCTTCGCGGACGTGGCGCGCCGGTTGCCAAGGGCCAGGTTGTATTCGTCCGACCCGCGCTCGTCGCAGTGGCCCGAGATGCGAATCCGCAGATTGGGGTTCGCCTGCAGGATCGCGATCTTCTGGTCGAGGACGGCGGCGTCCTCGGCGCGGATGTTCGCCTTGTCGAAGTCGAAATGGATCAGCGTGGCGAGCAGCGTGCGCACCGCTTCGGCGCCGCGCCCGAGAGCGGCAAGCGAGTCGGCTTCACGCTGCCGCCGATTCCGCTCGGCCTCGGCCATCGCCCGCGCGATCGAGTCCTGCCGTGCCCGCTCGATCGAGTCTCGCCGCGCCTGTTCGGCCGCGGCGGCCGAGTCCGCGTTCGGCTGCGGGGCCGGGGTTTGGGGCTTGGGGCCGCCGCCACAGGCGGCGACGCTCGCAACGGCAAGGCCGCCGAGCACGAGCCATGCGAACCGTTTCATCGTTGCGCCCTCTCCGGATTCAAGGGTTGGAAGCGGGGGCCTCCGGGATGCGTGGAGACCAGGCTGGCAACCGCGCGCCGCTCTGCGGCAGCAACGAACGGATCCGGCCCGTTTCAACGTCAACAATCCAGAGCTGTCGATACCCCGCGCGGTCCGATACGAAGCACAGATGCCGGCTGTCGGGCGCCCAGGTTGGGTCCTCATTCCGTCCCACGGAGGTGAGCTGCCGCACCACCCGCGTCCGCACGTCGAGCACGAACACCTGATAGGTCCCCCCGACGTCGCGGTGGAAGGCGACGGACTGACCGTCGGGAGACCAGTCGGGCGCAAACGACGCGCCGGTCGCGCCGTAATCGAACGGCGCGAACAGCTGCTGGTCCGTCCCATCCGCGGCCATCACGTAGATCTGGGGCGACCCCGCTCGCGTCGAGACGAACGCGATCCGCTGGCCGTCGGGACTGTAAGCCGGTGACAAGTTGTCTGAAAAGCGCCCCACGGTCAAGCGCTGCAAACAGCAGTTGTCCTTGATGTTAACCGTGTAGACATCGGTTCCTTCGTCGGTGGCACGGCTGAACGCCAAGGTCTTTCCGTCGGGGGAGAACGCCGGCGTGAAATCGAGCGCGTGTCCCGTGGTCGCGACGGCACCACGCTTGCCGGTCGCGAGATCCTGAACGAACAGCTGCCCGCGGCCGGCCCAAAACTCCATGTAAGCAAAACGTCTCCCATCCGATCCCCACGCCGGCGACATCGCCTGGTGGTCGGTCGAAGACACGAGTTTCTTGTCAGCGCCGTCCTGATCGATCATGTCCACCTTGCCGTCCATTACGAACAGGATGCGGGTCGCAGCGATCCCGGGGAGGCTGAGCGTCGCCTCCAGGATCCGGTCCGAGAGCCGGTGCACCGCCAGACGGAATTGCGGGTCTTTGAGCGGGGGCAGCCGAGCGCGGTACTCGCGCCGGACCGCGCCGGCTGCGACGTCGTGCACGGTCACGAGCGCGGTGTCGGCCACCACTCCGAGGGCCACCGCGAAGTCAGCGCCCAGCGCCTGATACAGAGGATAATTCAG
>QHVD01000363.1 GCA_003222235.1 Gemmatimonadota bacterium
TAGCTCCTTCAGCCGGTTCGCCTGGACCTCGCTCGGCGGCTGCGCGTAGCCGAACGCGAGGCCGAACGTCGCGCTCTGCAGGCGGTCGTGGAACCGGTTGAGGTAGTGGATGTTGTCGGAGCCCGCGTCACGCTGCACCTCGGAGTTGTACAGGCTGTCCTTGAGCTCCTTGAGCTTGCGGGCGAGGTCGCGTCCCTGGCGCAACACCGGTCCGGTGCTCGCCGTGTCGCCTTTCGCGTTGTCACGCAACGCCTGCTGCGTGTTCTTGAGCTGGGTCTCGAGGCTCACGATCCGGTTGAGCATCTCGTTCAGGGCCGACATGGCGTTGCGCCACTCGAGCCCGGCACGGAGCTGCGCCTCGAAGCCGGCCGGGGCGCCGCCGAGGATCGGATCGGGCTGCACCGTCACGGTACGCGACGCGGAATTCCTCCCCGCGGTCACCGTCACGGTGTACGTGCCCGGCACGACGCGCGGTCCGGCCACGACGCGGAAGGGGTTCTCCTCTTCCTCGCCCGCCGGCGACCGCTCGAACGTGAGCCGCGTCGGGCCGGCGTAGCGCAGGTTCCAGACATGGCGGTTCACTCCCTGCTTCCCGGGAGCGCTCGAGTCCACGACGACCGTGTCGCCCTTCGAGTCCGTGACCGTGACGACGACCCGGCCGCGGCGCGGCCGCTCCTGCGGGTCTGCCTGCGCCTGACCCTGAGGCTGTTGGCCGCCTTGCGCCTGGGCACCGCCCGTGTCGAGCGCCGTCTTGAGATAGTAATCGATCACCGCGCTCGCCCCACCCGGAGGATTCGGCGTCATGAAGCGCGACGGGGCGACCCCCGTGCGCCGGGGCCTGACGCGGATCTCTGCCGGCAGCGTGCTGAAGACGTGGAAGTCGGACGCGACCACGTCCGGCGTCAGCTC
>QHVD01000364.1 GCA_003222235.1 Gemmatimonadota bacterium
CGACAGCTCGTCTTTCGGTCTTCGAGCTGCTCGTCGGGCACCGGTGCGCTGAGACGCCGAGCGGCTCAGCGTTTGGCAAGTGCGTTGCTCGTCCGCTCGTCCGGGTCGTGGGCGCAATCGCAGGTGAGGCGGAGCATCAGCTCGACTGCCTGGTTGTCGCTGAGGCGCTGCTCGCGGGTGAGGGTGCGCCAGGTGTCGAAACTGAGCGCGACAGCGATTCCGGCGCGCAGCAGTGCGCGGCGGCGGCCGCGTAAGCGCCACGGCTCCGCGAGCACCTCGGTGGCGTGCCGCCAGTGGTCGTGGTACGGCGCCACGACGGGGTGGTCGCGGGCGTCCGCGAGAACGTGGCTGATCATCGCCTGGGTGGCGCGGTGGTAGGCGTAGGTCTCGCGCAGTCCGGTTCGCAATCGCTCGACTGGGTCGGTTCGGGCACGCCAGCGGTCGGGGTCGGGGAAGGGGTGGCGCTTGAAGTACTGGCCGCTGCACGCGCGGGCGAGGCTCGGCTCGTCGGGAAAGTGGCGGTAGACGGTCACCCTTCCTACCTCGGCGCGCTCGGCGATCTCGCTCACCGTTGTCGCCGCCGGCCCGATCGTCTGGTGCAGCTCGATCGCGGCCTCGATGATCCGCTGCCGGGTCTGGTCTTGGTGTTGGGCGCGACGCTTGAGCTGATAAGGGCGGCTCACCCCGATGATAGTACATGCTGTACCGCGAAACTTGACATGCTCCACGCAGGCAAGTAGGTTTGCTGCATCGTGAAACATGATGTTTCGCGAAATACTGGAAGGAGCTCTCGATGAGCGCCACCGCCAGCACCGCCCTCGGTCCGGTCACACTGCACAAAGACGAAGGTGAGGCGCTCTGGTTCCTCGGCGTCCTCGCCACGATCAAGGCTTCAAGCGAGACAACCGACGGGCGTGTCGCCGTGATCGAGCACCTCGCCCCGCAGGGAGCCGGCTCGCCGCTCCATGTGCACCACAACGAGGACGAGTGGTTCTACGTCACCGAAGGGGACCTCAGCTTCTGGGTCGGCGGCCGGCTGATCGACGCCACGCAGGGATCGTTCGTCTACGGTCCGCGCGGCATTCCCCACACCTTCACCGTCACGTCGTCCCAGGCTCGCTTCCTGCTCGTCACCGAGCCGGCCGGTTTCGAGCGCTTCATGCGCGCGCTCTCCGAACCCGCCCCAAGCCTCACCATTCCGCCCCCGGCCACCGAGCCGCCCGACTTCGCACGATTGGCCGCGGTAGCGGCCGAGCATGGCATCGAGATCCTGGGCCCGCCCGGCATCCCCTCCTGAACAGCCGTCGACACGCCAGCGGCGCCCCGCCGGAATCGGGGAACCGTTCTTGACTGCGATGTCGGTGCGTGTCAGAGTCGCCCCGTCAAGTCCTGTGGGCCCTCGGGTTCGCGGGACTTGGCGTTTTAAGGAGATCGACCTCCTCCCTCGCAGGGAGGGGACCTCCCGCAACGGTGGCAGCCCACGGCAGACGCCCTGCTTACCATGGAACTTCTCAGGCAACCGGTCGCAACCCACGGCAACGGTTTTGGCTTGTTTCCGTCGTTCTTGCGGCCTCTCGATTTGCCGCTGATTGCCATCGGTTGCAACCACGGGGCTCCATAAAGGCTCCATCCGCGCCACCGCTGGCGGAGGTCAGCTCATGACATGTGTCCGACTGATCACGGCAGTCAAACTGTGCCCATTGGCGGGTGGTCCCGACGGCGACCTCTTCGATCTCTCGCAGTCACCTGAGCGAGTGGTCGGCTCTGGAGCGGGTCGCGGTTAGACCGTGCTCACGTGTCGGTCAGCTTTACGTGGCTGGTCGTCGCGGCTGGATGGTGAATCCAAGCTTTCCCAGCACCTTGACGGCGCCGGTCTTCCCGCCCTCGAAATCACCGGAGGCAAGGCGCTGGCCCGTGGCGAACTCATAAGCCGTGCCCAAGATTGCTTTCGGCGGGTAACGGCGTTTGTCCCAGACCAGATCGTAAGTCGTGGTAGGAGCGAATCCATGCGCAGAGAAGAACCGCTCCGGCCCTAGTCGGTCGTACTCCTGTATCGCACGCAACACGTCAGCATGGGCCACCTTGTCCCACGCAATCAAACGTGTCATCTCGTCCTCCCAGGATTGTTTATGTGGAGGTTCTCTCGGATCAGAGTGTATGCGGCATAGATCTCGTCGTTATCGGGCTCGAGGATTGCCTTGCGGACGAGTTTCCTCGCGCCGAGCGAAGGATCCAAACCCGCAGCCGTTGACGGGGCGCGCGCGGCGATGCAAGCTCGCCCGTCCCTCCGCGGCGCGGCAGGGGTGTCCTCGGTGATCCGCTGGGTGCGTTGGCTCGCGATGGCGCGAGCGCCCGGAGGCAAGGCGGGGGCCGACTCACCCTCGGTGCACCGCGACACCGGTCGGTTGGTGGCGTTCAGCGATGCAGTCTTCGCCATCACGATCACCCTGCTGGTGCTGGAGATCAGGCCACCGACTGACTTCAGCAACTTGCTGCATGGCCTTCTCGCGCTCTGGCCGTCCTATCTCGCCTACGGCGTCACGTTCCTGTTCATCGGACAGGTGTGGGCTAACCACCACGTCATGTTCGACCACATCCGTGCGGCCGACAGGGTCGTACTGCTCTTGAACACCCTGCTGCTGATGGCCGTGGCGTTCCTTCCGTTCGCCACCTCCGTGCTTGCCGGGGCGCTGCGCAGCGGACACGGCCAGCGAACGGCCGTCGCCTTCTACGGCATCGCGTTCGACGTGACGGCGCTGACGTTCAACTCCGTGTGGCAGTACGCACGCCGGCACGGGCTGCTCAGCGACGCGCTTGACCCTGCGGGCGCGACAGCGATCAGCAG
>QHVD01000029.1 GCA_003222235.1 Gemmatimonadota bacterium
CTGTCTCTTGCCGCCCAAGACCCCGCTGAGCTCTGCAAAGCCATCGGCACGGTGACGGTGGGCCAATGGGCGTCTTACAGCGTGACAGGGGCGTCCGGGCACAGGGGGAAGGCGCGCTTCGCGATCGTCGGATCTGAGCGGCGCCGCGACACGACCCTCTACTGGTTCGAGATCAGCGGCAACGGGACGGGGACACGCGGCGAGGGCGTCATGCAGGTGCTCGTCCCCGGATTGGGGGTCGAGGCGTCGGGGATCCACGGCATGGTGGTGAAGACGGCCGGCCAGCCGGCGATGAAGATGCCCGACCAGATGCTCGGCATGATGAACCAGCGGATGGCGGAGAACAACCCGGCGCTTGCGATCACCCGCCGCTGCGCCAGCGCCCGGGCGGTGGGTTGGGAGACCGTAACCGTGCCTGCGGGCTCGGTCAAGGCGCTGCACATGAAGGACCTGGAAGGTGGCGAGGCCTGGATGTCGCGCGACATCCCCTTCGGGATCGTCAAGGCGCACTCGAAGGACGGCGAAGAACTGGTGCTCACCGGACGTGGCATGGACGCGAAGTCGTCGATCACCGAAAAGCCGATGGAGATGCCGGGCATAATGATGAATCCCCACGAGTAACCTCCGCGGCACCGTCGCCGTGCGGCCTCGTCTCCGGCGCCCTTGCGCAGGGCGCCGTTTGCGTGCTACATGAGGCTCCTTCCTCAGTCCTCTCGCCCGGAGGTCCTTGCCGTGTCAGCTCGTCCGCTCCCGTTTGCGGCAGCCGTCGTCGCCCTCACTGCCGTCCTCTCCTCCCCGCGTCCGGCGTCGGCGCAGGCTACGCCATACGATTCCACGGTGTTCGCCGCTCTCAAGTGGCGCGAGATCGGCATTTTCCGTGGGGGGCGCTCGGTGGCCGTCGCAGGCTCGGCGTCCCGCCCCAACGAATACTGGATGGGTACGACGGGCGGGGGTGTGTTCAAGACGACGGACGGCGGCGACACCTGGCTGCCGGTGACGGACAAGTACTTCGGCGGGACGATCGGCGGGATCGGCGTCAGCGAGTCGAACCCGGACATCGTGTACGCGGGCACCGGCGAGTACGCGATCCGCGGCAATGTCTCCCACGGCGACGGCGTCTGGAAGACCGCCGACGGCGGCAGGACGTGGACGTTCCTCGGGCTCGCCGAGACGCAGCAGATCGCCCGGGTCCGCGTCCATCCGACGGGCCCCGACACCGTCTATGTGGGCGCGTTCGGCCACGCGTTCGGGCCCAACCCGGACCGGGGCGTCTACAAGACGACGGACGGCGGCAAGACCTGGCGGAACGTGCTGTTCCGAAACGACTCGACCGGCGTGTCGGACCTCGTGCTCGACCCGGGGAACCCCAGCGTCATCTACGCGGCGCTGTGGCAGGCGCAGCGCAGGCCGTGGCAGCTCGTTTCGGGCGGTCCGGGCGGCGGGATCTTCAAGTCCACCGACGGCGGCGAGCACTGGACCGAACTCACTCACAACCCCGGGCTTCCGACCGGGCTGCTCGGCAATATCGGGCTCGCGGTGTCGCGTGCGAAGCCCTCGCGGGTGTGGGCCCTGATCGAGGCCGAGCAAGGCGGCGTGTACCGCTCGGACGACGGCGGCGCGACCTGGAAGTACGTGAACGGTGACCACAAGCTCCGCCAGCGCGCCTGGTACTACATGAAGATCTTTGCCGACCCCAAGGATTCCAACACGGTCTGGACGGTGAACACGGGGTTGTATCGCTCGACGGACGGTGGCGTGACGTTTCGGCACGTCCCCGATCCGCACGGCGACAACCACGACCTCTGGATCGCCCCCAACGACCCGCAGCGGATGATCGAGGCGAACGACGGCGGCGCGAACGTCTCGTTCAACGGCGGCAAGACCTGGACCGACCAGGACTTCGCGACCGCGCAGTTCTACCACGTGACGACCACCAACCACTTCCCCTACCGGGTGTGCGGCGCACAGCAGGATAACTCGGGCGTGTGCGGTCCGAGCCGCTGGCCGGGCGGGATCGACCGCGCCCAGTGGTATGACGTGGCGGGCGAGTCGGGCTACATCCAGGCTCGCTCCGACGAGCCCGACGTCACCTACGGCGGGGACAACTCGGGCTTTCTCGCGCGCGTGGACCACAAGACGGGCTTCTGGCGCATGATCAGCCCCTGGCCGGACAGCCCCGACGGCCATCCAGCCGGGGAAGGGAAGTACCGCTTCCAGTGGACTGCGCCGCTGCTCATCTCGCCCCACGACCCGCACGTGCTTTACCACGGCGGCAACGTGCTTTTCAGGTCGCTGAACGAGGGAGCGAGTTGGACGGTCGTCTCGCCCGAACTGACACGGCACGATCCGGCGACGCTCGGCGTCTCAGGCGGGCCGATCACGCTCGATCAGACCACGGCCGAGTACTACGGCACGATCTTCGCCCTCGCCGAGTCGCCGCGCGTGAAAGGGCTGATCTGGGCGGGCTCGGACGACGGACTGGTCCACGTCACGCGCGATGCCGGCAAGACCTGGAAGGATGTGACGCCGCCTGCGGTCGCGCCGTTCACGCGCATCTCCATCATCGAGGCGTCGCACTACGCCCCCGGCACGGCGTACATCGCGGCGAACCGCTACCAGCTCGAAGACATGGCGCCCTACATCTACAAGACGACCGACTACGGGCGCACCTGGAGGAAGATCGTCAACGGCATCCCCGCGACCGAGTTCGTGCGCGCCGTCCGTGAGGACCCGGTGCGACCGGGTCTGCTGTTCGCCGGAACGGAACGGGGCGTCTGGGTCTCGTTCGACGACGGCGCGAGCTGGCAATCGCTGCGTCTCAATCTCCCCATCGTGCCGGTGCACGATCTGGCGCTCAAGGAGGGCGACCTGGTCGCGGCGACGCACGGCCGCTCGTTCTGGATCCTGGACGACATCTCTCCCCTGCGGCAACTGTCGCGGGCCGTGCCGCGTGAAGCCGCGCACCTGTTCAAGCCGCGCGAGGCCTACCGGGTGGACTGGAGCGGCGGCTTCTTCGGCGGCGGCACCGATGCGCATCCGGTGGGCAAGAACCCGCCCAACGGCGCGATGATCTACTACTGGCTGAAGGAAAAGAGCCGACCGGTGACGCTCGACATCCTCGATGGGGCGGGGCGCCTGATCAGGAGCTTCACGAGCAAGCAGGATTCGCTCGAGGTCCGAGACAGCGTGCGCACCGACAGCCTGAGGCGCGTGCGGACCGACAGCCTGAAGAGCGCCGGGATCAGCGACAGCGTGAAGATCGATAGCATCTTCGCCGCCGACACGCTCAAGGACGAGGACAAGCCGTGGCCGCGGCGGCCGCCGGCCGAGCCGCGCGTCCCGAACAAGGCGGGCCTGAACATGTTCGCGTGGAACCTGCGCTATCCGGGGCCGCGGGCGTTCTGGGGGATGACGAACGTCGTGACCGACGGGCCGATGGCGCTGCCCGGCGCGTACCGCGCGCGCCTCACCGTCGGTGGGAAGTCCTACGTTCAGAGCTTCGCGCTGAAGCCGGACCCGCGGAGCAAGGCGACGCCGGCCGACCTGCGGGCGCAATTCGCCTTCCTGAAGCAGGTGCGCGACACGGTCAACGCAGTGACGACCGCCGTCATCACGATCCGCAATGTGCGGACCCAGCTCGAGGACCGGATGGCGCAGGCGCCCCCCCCCGCGACCGTCGCGTCCGCGCGCGCCCTCGCCGACCGGCTCGGCGCCATCGGGCAGGCGCTCTACCAGGTGCGCAGCCAGGCCGACGAGGACGCCCTCGTCTACCCCCCGATGGCGGCCGAGCGCATCAGCACCCTCAGCTTCGTTGCAGGGAGCCCGGACGCCCGGCCCACGGCGCAGTCGTACGACGTCTTCCGGATGTTCGCTCCCGAGATCGACAAGGAGCTCGTGGCCCTGCACGAGACGCTCGCGCGCGATCTGCCGGCGGTGAATGCGGCGCTCAAGGCGGCCAACGTCGCTGCCGTCGTGCCCAGGGCCGCGGAGCTGCGGCCGCCCGAGCCCGTGGTCGCGAAGTAGCCGGCCCTACGGCCTGACGACGCGGATCTCCCGGCCGGCGGTCTCGCTCTCCCCGGCCGGCGTCCGGACGGTCAGCTCGAGGCGGTAGCGCCCGGGCGTGAGTCCCGAGAGGTCGATGGCGAGCGCCCGGCCGTAGATCGCGCCCCGCCCCTCGGGGACTTCTTGCCACTCGAGCCGCACCGCCTTCCGTTTGCCGGCGACGCCGACGGCGGCCGCGAGGCGGTGCAGCCAGCCGTCTTTTACGGGGACCACCGCGACCGAGGTCGTCACGAGCTGGCCCGGCGGGTCGGGCTCGTACAGCTCCCAGTAGAGCCCGAGCTTCCGGTCGAGCCGGACCACCCCGCTGCCCAAAGCGTGCGGCAGGGCTGCGGCGAGCGTGGGGGGAGGGAGCGAGTCGGCTGGCTCGGGGAGGTCGGACGGCTCGGGGAGGTCAGGGGGGTCAGGGGGGTCAGGCGGGCCGAACATGAGCAGGTCGGAGAGGAGCGCCTGTCCCGACCCCGACGCAGCACGCCATCCGTACCGGGCCCGCGCGACGCGGCGCGTGCCCGGCGCGATGACTTCGAGGCTCACGAGCAGCGGAGCCCATGGCGCCGTGGCCGTCACCACTCCTCGGGAGCGGGCGCTGCTTAACCGGCCCACGCGCGGCGTAGTTCGCTCGTCCGGCGCAAGCGCGAGCGCCGCCTCGAGAGCCGCACCCTGAAACCGCGCGTCCCCGCTGAGATCGTACGCGGCGACCACCAGCGCGCTGTCGCCGTGGTGGAATACGGCGGTCTGGTGGGGGAGCGCCACCAGTGTATCCGTGTACGTCGGCTGGTAGCGCTCGCGGGCGGCCGGCGAGCCTGGCTGCCAGTCGTCCTCGCGGGCGCGGGCGGGATCGAGCACCGCGTGCGCGTCCGGAATGAAGTGGAAGCCCGGCGCGGCCTCGTGCCCGATGACGCCGACCTCTGCATCCAGCTGTCCCGGACGTGTCTCTTGCCGCGCCCACCACGCTGGCCACGCGTAGCGCAGCGTGAGCTCGTCCAAGTCCCAGCTCCACGCGATCCCGTAGGCGGTGCGGGCGTCCCGCATGAGCCTGGTCATCGTGACTCGCGCGAAGTGCTCCGTGCGCCGGTCGTTCCCGGCGACGGAGAGCAGCGGCTGCGCGAGCCACCACAGCCGTGCTGCGAGGGCCTCCCGGTCCGCGCACCCGAGCGAGCGGTAGCGCCGCGCCAGCTCGCCGTCGAGGAGCACCGAGACGTCGGTCCAGCGGCAGCGCTCGTCCGCCGGCATGCTGTCGAGGGCGACGCGGTAGGCGCTGTCCGCCGCCGCGAAGTCGGGCGCGGCGTGCAGCGCGAAGCCGGCGAGCGCGGCGCACCACCACGAAGCCGCGCGGCACGCTCGGGCTGCCGCCAGCGCATCTTGAGCCCGGCCGTCCTCGACCAGATAACGCACCAATTGGCCGACGATCCAGCCGTCCGCCGG
This sequence comes from Gemmatimonadota bacterium, assembly GCA_003222235.1. Lineage (GTDB taxonomy): Bacteria > Gemmatimonadota > Gemmatimonadetes > Gemmatimonadales > GWC2-71-9 > AG12. The sequence goes on from QHVD01000029.1 coordinate 5,485, forward strand.
GAGGAGCCGCGCCGCGCTATCGAGCACGCCCACGAGACGCGAGCGTGCGAGCCCGATCGGCCTGGGCTCGGGCGGGGGGTGCTCGTCGCTCCCGTCGCCGTGCCAGTAGCAGAACCGCCCGATGCGCTCGTCGCAGCGGCCGGACGCGTACTCGTGCGGGAGATACCAGCGCCGGGTCTGCTCGAATTCGGCCTGGGCGTGGCGGGCGTGCCGGACGATCCCCTGCAAGTCCTGCTGCGCGGGCGAGGCGACCAGGAGGGCGAGAGCGAGGAGCGGCGTCAATTGGGCGTCACGCCGCGCCCATCACCCGGCCGAGTTCCGGATGAGGAGCAAGTAGAAGCGGATCATCTCGCCGTAGTTCGCCACGGCGACGCGCTCGTTCGTGCCGTGGATGCGCTCGAGGTCGCCCGGACCGATGCGCGCCGCGCTGAAGCGGTAGCTGTCGCGCGTGAGCGCCGCGTAGTGGCGGGCATCGGTCCCGCCTACCACGAGCCATGGCACGACCACGGCGTCCGGCACGATCTCGCGAATCGTGCGCTGGAGCAGTCGAAAGGAGGGCGAATTTGCGTCCGAGATCGGGGAGGGCTCGGACAGGGGGCCCTCCAGGGGGCGCACCTCGATCCGCGCGTCTGCAATCGCCCGGCGCACATGACGGAGCACGGTGGCGCTCGAGTCGCCGGGCAGGATCCGGAAGTTGACGACCGCCCGGGCCGTGGAAGGCAGCACGTTGTCCTTCACGCCCCCTTGGAAGATGGTCGGCGCGGTCGTGGTGCGCAGCATCGCGTTCCCCTGAGGCGTCGCTGCCAGGCGTCTCGCGATGAGTCCGCCGAACAGCCAGCGGTTTGCGAGCGCGAGCCGCCCGAAGAACGGCAGCTCGGGCCCGAGGTAGTCGAGCATCTGGGCGGTCGGCCCACGGATCGCGGCGCGCAGTTGCTGCCGCTGGAGCCGGTTGATCGCGGCGCTGAGGATGCCGACCGCCGTCTCCGGCGGCGGCATCGAGGAATGCCCGCCCGGCACGTGGACGGTCAGTTCCACGCTCATGTAGCCCTTTTCCGCGATCCCGACGAGCGCGAGGGGCGTGCGGGCGCCCGGCACCACTCCTTGCGCGATCGCGCCCCCCTCGTCCATGAGGAATTCGGGGTGCACGTTCCGCGAGCCGAGCAGCGCCGCGATCTGGCGCGCGCCGGCGCCGCCCACCTCCTCATCGGCGCCGAACGCGAGGTACACCGTCCGCCGCGGCTGGAAGCCTTGCTGGAGGAGCGTTTCCACCGCCTCCAGGATCGCCACGAGGTTCCCCTTGTCGTCCACAGCCCCGCGCCCCCAGACGTAGCCGGCGGAGATGCGGCCGGCGAACGGCGGCTCGGTCCAGCGCCCCTCGGTTCCTGACTCGACCGGAACGACATCCTGGTGGGCGAGGAGGAGGACGGGCTGGAGCGCCGTGTCGCTGCCCGGCCAGCGGTATAGCAGGTTGAAACCGGCCACGCGCTCGCGGCCCAACCTCGCGTGGACCGTGGGAAACGACTGCTGGAGGTAGGTGTGCAGGCCCTGAAACTGCGTCGTGTCCACGCCGGCCGTTCCCTGGAAGGAGATCGTCCGGAACGCCACCGCTCCCGCGAGCCGCGCCGCGGCGGCCGCGGTGTCGATGGACACGCTCGGTGCGGCTTCCGCCGGAAGCTGCTTGGAGCCGTAGGCGAGCGTCTTTGCGACCAGCACGAGGGCAACGAGGAGAACGACGATCGCGACCGCAAACGGCACCTTTCTCACGGGATGTTACTCCTCTCCTGGCGCCAGTGGCATAGACGCATCACGTGGTACGAGGGTGCAAATCTATCGCGTTGACGCAGGACCCGGGCCGTGGTAGTGTCCGGTGCTTTTTTCGACGTGACCGACACCGAGGATTCTCGACGCCGTGCCGCGATCTAGACATTGGCTCACTGCGGTACCCCTCGCCGTTTACGGCTGCGCCGGTTCGTTTCCCCAAAGCACGCTGCACCCGCGGTCGGACTTCGCCGCCGAGATCCAGCAGCTCTTCACCGGCATCTTCTGGTGGGCGCTGGCCGTGTTCGCAGTCGTGGAAACGCTGCTGCTCGTAGCGATCATCCGGTTCCGGAAGAGCGAGAGAGGGCCGCCACCCAAGCCGACGCACGGGCACACCTTGCTCGAGATCGGCTGGACGCTCGCACCCGCGGTGATCCTCGTGTTCGTCGCCGTGCCCACCGTGCGCACGATCTTCGCGACCGCGGGCGAGGCGCCGCGGCAGGCGCTTCAGGTCGAGGTGATCGGCCACCAGTGGTGGTGGGAGTACCGCTATCCCGATCTCGGCATCGTCACGGCGGGCGAGATGCACGTGCCGGTGGGCAAGCCGGTGCAGGTCTCCATTACCTCCGCCGACGTGATCCACTCGTTCTGGGCGCCGGCGCTGGGCGGCAAGCGCGACGCGATCGCCGGGCACGTGAATCGCATCGCGTTCCGCGCCGACTCCGTGGGCGACTACCTGGGCCAGTGCGTGGAGTTCTGCGGGGCGTCGCACGCCAACATGCGGCTGCGCGTGCTGGTCGACGCCGATACTTCGTTCCAGGCGTGGGTGAAGACCGAGCAGGGCGGGCCGGCGGCGCCTCCCGCCGGGAGCGCCGCGGAGCGCGGGAAGGCGGTGTTCTCGCGCAGCGCCTGCATCGGCTGCCACACGATCCAGGGCGTGTCGCCCGGCGTCATCGGCCCCAATCTGACCCACGTGGGGAGCCGGGCCACGATCGCGAGCGGCGTCTTCCCCAATGACTCGGCGCACCTCGCGAGCTGGATCGCGGATGCACCGTCCCTCAAGCCCGGCGCGATCATGACGCGGATGAAGCCGCCGCTCACGGACGCCGACATCGCGGCGCTGGTCGCCTATCTCCAAAGCCTGAAATGAGCCACGTTGCCGCCTCTGCCGCCCCTGCCGCCTTTGCGTTCCCCGCGACGCCCCGGCCGCGCGGCCTCAAGAGCTGGGTGACGACGACCGATCACAAGCGGATCGGGCTCCTGTACTTCTGGACCGCGTTCTGTTTCTTCCTGCTGGGCGGACTCGAAGCACTCGTCATCCGCCTGCAGCTCGCGCAGCCCGACGGTCACCTGGTGAGCGCCGCGACGTACAACCAGCTGTTCACGATGCACGGCACCACGATGATATTCCTCGCGCTGATGCCGCTCTCGGCGAGCTTCTTCAACTACATCGTGCCGCTCCAGATCGGCGCCCGCGATGTCGCCTTTCCGCGGCTCAATGCCTTCAGCTACTGGGTGTTTCTGCTCGGGGGGCTGTTCCTCAACGCCAGCTGGCTGGTCGGACCCCTGTTCCACGCCGGCTCGCTCTCCGTCGCCCCCGACGCGGGCTGGTTCGGCTACGCGAACCTCACGGAGCGACAGTTCTCGCCGGGCCCGAACATCGACTTCTGGGTGCTGGGCCTGCAGATCCTCGGCATTTCGTCGCTGGCGGCCGGGTTCAACTTCATCGTCACCATCCTGAACATGCGGGCGCCCGGCATGAAGATGATGCGCCTGCCCACCTTCAGCTGGATGACGCTGGTCACGCAGTTCCTCGTGATCACCGCCTTCCCCGTGATCACCGTGGCGCTCGTGTTCCTCATGTTCGACCGCTTCTTCGGCGCGCACTTCTACGTCGTCCAGGCGGGCGCGACCCCGATTCTGTGGCAGCACCTCTTCTGGCTGTTCGGCCATCCCGAGGTGTACATCCTCATCCTCCCCGCGATGGGGATCGTGTCCGAGGTGCTCCCCACGTTCGCGCGGAAGCCCTTGTTCGGCTACACGGTGGTCGTGTACTCGGGCGTGCTCATCGGGTTCATGGGGTGGGGCGTGTGGAGCCACCACATGTTCGCGGTGGGCCTCGGGCCGATTGGGGATTCCGTGTTCGCTGCGACCACGATGCTCATCGCGGTGCCGACGGGCGTGAAGATCTTCAACTGGATCGCGACGCTGTGGGGCGGCGCCATCCGCGGCACCACGGCGCTGCACTTTGCCGTGGGATTCATCGCGATGTTCATCATCGGCGGGCTGTCCGGCGTGTCGCACGCCTCGCCGCCCGCGGACCTGCAGCAGACCGACACCTACTACGTCGTGGCGCACATCCACTACGTGTTGTTCGGGGGCACGGTCCAGGGGCTGTTCGCCGGCATCTACTATTGGTGGCCCAAGATGACCGGGCGGCTGCTCGACGAGCGTCTGGGAAAGCTGCACTTCTGGCTGACCTTCATCGGGATGAACCTCACCTTCTTTCCGATGCACCTCATCGGCCTGCTCGGCATGCCGCGCCGCATCTACACCTACGGGCCGGAGCTCGGCGTGGGGGCGCTCAATCTCACCTCCACGATCGGGGCCCTCCTGATCGGCGTGTCGGTCCTGGTGTTCATCGGGAACCTGCTCCGCACCCGGAAACGGGGCGCGATCGCCCCGAACGACCCGTGGGGCGGCGCCACGCTCGAGTGGAGCATCCCGTCGCCTCCACCGGTCTACAACTTTTCAGTTATCCCGACCGTCGAGAACCGGCTGCCGCGCTGGAAGACCGAGCTGCACGAGCCGATCACGGACCCGCCCGCCGTGCCGCCGGCGCCGATCCACGTCCCCGGCGGCTCCTGGTGGCCGCTGGTGGCGGCCCTCGGCCTGCCGGTGCTCGCGCTCGCCCCGCTGACGCACACCCTGTGGCTCGCGTTCCTCGGCGCCGCGATCCTGCTGTTCGGGGTCTACCGCTGGGCTTTCGAGCCCTTCGAGATGTGACATGACCCACGCCACCAGCATGGGCCTCGACAGCCGCAAGATGGCGTTCTGGGCCTTCATCGGCTCGGAGTGCCTGCTGTTCACCTCGCTCATCTCGACCTACCTCGTCTACAAGGGAAAGAGCGTCGTCGGGCCGTACCCCCACGACGTCCTCAACATCCCGTTTACCTCGGTCAGCACGTTCGACCTGCTGATGTCGAGCCTCATGATGGTGCTGGCCCTCGCTGCGGTGCAGCGCGGTGACATGACGTGGGCGAAGATCTGGCTGTTCAGCACCGCGTTGCTCGGGTTGGTGTTCCTCGGCGGGCAGGTGATCGAGTTCACCGAGTTCGTCCACAAGGGCCTGACGCTTCAGACGAACCTGTTCGGGTGCACGTTCTTCGTCCTCACCGGGACGCACGGCGCTCACGTGTCGGTGGGCGTGCTGTGGCTGCTCACGCTGTGGGTGCGGGCGCTGCAAGGCAAGCTCGGGCCCGCCAACGCCATGACGGTGGAGATCACAGGCCTCTACTGGCATTTCGTGGACGTGGTCTGGATCGTCATCTTCACGGTGGTTTATCTGATTCAGTAGGGGCTAAGGGGCTAAGAGGATGCTGAAAAATGTCGTTGAGGGGTTGCGACGGGTGATCGCACGGGCTGAAGCCCGGCCTCGGCTGCGGGGTCCGTCCTGAAGGACGGCGGCGCACCCGCGTCCTTCAG
>QHVD01000365.1 GCA_003222235.1 Gemmatimonadota bacterium
CGGCCTCCGCGCTGGCGTACGTGCCAGATAGAAGTCGGGACAACACGATGGCGATGACGTGATCACCCGCCCGCACCGCGTCACGGAACGCGTCCTCAAAGGCCTGCGGGGTCGGCTGGGAGGTGGTCGCGTCACACCCGGAGCGGAGCCGGACGAAGAACTCGGCGGCGGTGAGCTCCAGCCGGTCGCGGTAGACGCGGCCGTCGAGAATCAGCTGGGTCGGGACCAAGCCGATTCCGTGTTCGAGCACCAGCGAGTCGGGGAGGTCGCACGCCGTGTCGGTGACGAAGACGATTGACCGCCGGGCCCGGAGTGCGCGACGCTGGGCGCGAACGTCCTCCGCCTTGGTGTACTCGACCGTCCCCCAACCCGCGCCCAGCGCGAACACGGCGTCCGGAGTGTCGGTGTGGATATGCGCCTTGAGGAGATCGCCGGTCTGCAGCACCACGATCGACCCGCCGAGCCTGCGGAGCGCCTGCCGCGCCTCGAGGCTCGAAGGAAGCCCGGGGCTTCGCACCGTGACCTCGGTGCAGAACTGGTAGTCGCGCTCTGGGGCGACATCCGCCTGCGCCGCGGCATTCGGCACCAGCCGGTCGACCGCGCCCTGCGCCACCGGGCCTTCCTCGATCAGCCGCTTGATGCCGTCGAGGAACCGGACGAAGCCCTCCGCCCCGGCATCCACGACGCCCGCGGCCTTGAGGACGGGCAGCAGGTCCGGCGTGCGCTGCAACGCTTGCTGGGCGCGTTCGACGAGCCGCCGCAAGAAGACTGTGAAGTCGGGCTGGTCCCGGGCCAGGGCGGCCTCGTCCGCCGCCTCGCGCGCCACGGTGAGGATCGTGCCCTCGACGGGCTCGTCCAGCGACTCCTGCAACCGGTCGACCCCCAGCTGGATCGCCTGCGCGAGGTCTCGAGTGCCGGCGGTGAGGCGGTCGCCCAGTCCCTCGCGCAGGCCGAGCAGGAACTGCGAGAGCAGCATTCCCGAGTTGCCCCGCGCCCCACGCACGCTCGCCTCGGCCATCGCTTCCGTGACCTGAGGGAGGGAAGGGGGCGGGGCGTCCCCGAGGTCGCGCAGTCCCTGCGCGACCTCGCGGAGGGTGAGGGAGAGGTTCGTGCCGGTGTCGCCGTCCGGGACGGGGAAGACGTTCAGGCGGTTCAAGTCGTCCCGTCCCGCGGCCACCCAATCCGCCGCCGCGAGCAGCGAGCGACGGAGGCGCGGGCCGTCCACGTACCTGATGCCGGCGCCCCGGGGCACGGGCGACCCGCTATTCCTTCACCACGCTGATCCCGATTTCGGGACGGACGTCGCTGTGGATCTTGATGCCCACCCGGAAATCGCCCAGCTCGCGGATTGGCTCGGGAAGATCCACCTTTCGCTTGTCCACGTGGATCCCGAGCTCCGCGAGCTTGCGCTGGATGTCGCTCGCGGTGATCGAGCCGAACAGCTTGTCCTCCTCGCCGACCTTGACGGTGAACGTCAGGCGGACGTCGGCAAGCTGAGTCGCTTCGGTCTCGGCGGAGGCCTTCTCGGCGGCGCGCTGTCTGGCGATCCGCTCCGCCTCGTAAACGATCCGTTTCTTATTGGCCTCGGTTGCGAGGTAGGCGAGCCCCTTCGGCAGGAGATAGTTGCGGGCGTAGCCGTCCTTCACCTTCACGACGTCGCCCGCCCTGCCCAGATTCTGCACGTCTTCGCGGAGAATGATCTCCATCCGAGCCCTCCGATGACGTTAGGCCGGCGCCTTGAGCCGGCGCCGGAATTCCAGCCACGTGTCCGTCACCCCCAGGGTCGTGAGCGCCGGCACGAGCAAGAGCAGCGGCACGATGAGCAGGGTCGACACCGCGGCCCCGATGGCGAGCGCCGCCGGCGTGATGCCGAGGGCGCCGGAAAACGCCAGGACGATCGCGGCGCCGCGCAGCAGGTACAGGGCGCCGAGCATGACGAGCAGGTTGAGTGCCGTGACCTTCAACCCCGCGAGCACGGGCGTGACCCACACGGCGAGCGAGGCGACGACGGCCCACACCCAGTAGTCCCCGAACCGAAACTCGCGGAACGCCCCGAGCGCCGGGCCGAGGGACGCTGTGGCGAGCCGCTGGTGCCACTGCCAGGCGAGCGAGAGCCCCGCGAGCGTTTGCAGAGCGAGCGCGGCCGGCACGGTATCGCTCCCGAACCGCACGACCGGCTCGAACGCGCCGAACAACTGCGGCTGCTTCTCCACCCAGGCGCGCATGGTGGCGCTCGCCGCGCGGGTCGCCTCCCAGTGAAGCATTTCCCACGCGGCGGGGCCCAGCACGACCCGGGCCAAAACCACCGCTGCGAGCCCCGCGACCAACCCGGCCCGAATCGCCAACGGCGGGAAGCGTTCCACCGGCCGGTGGAGGAGGACCAGAATCACCAACGCCGCCGTGACGAGCAGCGTATAGGCCCGCACGAACTCCGTCAGAGCATCGCTCGCCGGGAGGAGCAGTTCGGCCAGGCTGGGACCGCCTGCCGCGAGCGCCACGCCCCATCCGCGCGCCGTGCGCGGCTGTGCCAGGAGCGAAAGCGCGGCGAGTGGCAAACCCACGGGGCTCGGCGAGGCCCAGGCGGCGAAGGCGATCGTTCCCACGATCAGGCGCCAGGGCGCTCCCTCGCGACGCGGGGTCATGTCAGCCGGTGTACCCCTTGATGTAGGGAATCAACGCGAGCTGTCGTGCGCGCTTGATCGCGGTGGCGAGCTGGCGCTGGTGCCGCGCGCACATCCCCGACAGCCGGCTCGGCAGAATCTTGCCGCGCTCGGTCAGGAAGCGGCCCAGGGTGCGGTCGTCCTTGTAGTCGAGCACGCGGACCCCGGACTCGCACACGGGACACGTCTTGGCGGGCCGTCTCACGCTTCGTCCTCCTCGAGCTCTTCCTCTTCAGTCGCGATCACCGGGGCGGCGGGCTCCGGTTTGGCCGGCAGACCCTCGGACGCGACCACCAGAAACCGTAGCACACTCTCGTCGAGCTTCACCGCGCGCTCGTACTCGGGGAGCAGGTCCGCGGCGGTCTCGAACTGTGCGACGACGTAGTAGCCGGAGTCGCGCTTCTTGAGGGTATAGGCGAGCGTGCGCTTGCCCCAGTGGGCCACGTTCGTGACCGAGCCTTTCCCGTCCCTGGTGAGGAAGGTGTGGAACCGCTCGAGCTTCTCCGTGACGGCGGGCTCTTCCAGCGCGCTATCGAAGATA
>QHVD01000030.1 GCA_003222235.1 Gemmatimonadota bacterium
GGAAGGCAGGCGTGCTGGAGGCCCACCACGTGGAGCCGATCGCGGACTTCCTCAAGGGTATCACCCCCCTGCCGGCCGCGTTCGATCGCCACTACGTGAAGCGGCTCGACGGCACGAACGTCAAGAGCGGGACGTCGAAGCGCGACCTCGCCGAACAGATCCGCGCGGACATCCGGACCTTCAAACAAGCGTCCGGCGCGGAGCGGC
>QHVD01000031.1 GCA_003222235.1 Gemmatimonadota bacterium
ATCCTCCAGCCCGATCAATACCCCGAGCTGTACGGGAACGTATACCACAAGGTGCGGATCAACTACTATCCCCCCAGGGGCGACAACAAAGAGGGGTGGGACAATATCGACATCTTCGGCTGGCTGGGCTATCCGATGCAGGTCAAGGTGGACTTCCTGTGCCGGGACTCCATTCTCGCGGCCCCCATCGTGCTCGACCTCGCGCTGTTCTTCGATCTCGCCCAGCGGGCGCGCCTCGGCGGGATCCAGGAATGGCTGTCGTTCTACTTCAAGAGCCCTCAGACGGCGCCCGGCCTGTATCCCGAGCACGACCTCTTCATTCAGCAGACCAAACTCAAGAATACGCTGCGGTGGCTGATGGGCGAGGAACAGATCACCCACCTGGGCATCGAATACTACGAGCAGTCGTGAGCGTCGCCGTCACGGCCGCCGGCTGTGCCGCCATCGTGTGGGTGCTGTGGTATTTCCTCTTCTCGGGCGGCGCAGCCACGGCCGCCACGGTCGCAGAGGGAGTGCAGGAAGTGCGAATCACGGTCCAGGGCGGGTATAACCCCGATACGATCGTGGTGCAGGCCGGGAAGCCCGTGCGGCTGCAGTTCTACCGCGCCGAGACGGCGGATTGCTCCGAGCGTCTGGTGTTCGAGCAGTTCGCGATCGACGTCCCGCTCCCCGCATTCGAGACGACGACCGTCGAGTTCACCCCGAGCGAGGCGGGGGAGTATCGGTTCCGCTGCGGCATGAACATGCTGAAGGGGCTCCTGGTCGTCGAGCCCGCCACCGCGGACCGCAGGCCGTCCGCGTCGCCGCACAAGTTCCATGACTAAGACTCGTATCGTCCTGCCGATTGAGGGGATGAGCTGCGCGTCCTGCGCCGCAACGGTGCAGGACGCGCTCGCGCGGGCGAACGGCGTTGCCAACGCCGCGGTCAACTATGCCACGGCCAAAGCGGCGGTGGACTACGACGACGCGCGGACCGGCGTGGCCGAGCTGATTAAGACGGTCCGCGCCGCGGGCTACGACTGCGGCCAGGCGACGGTGAGCTTCGGCGTGCAGCAGCTGCATTACGCGCCGAGCGTCGTCCCGCTCGAGCAGGCGCTGCTGCGCGTGCCGGGCGCGATCCGGGCGGCGGCGAACCAGGCGACCGAAACCGTCACAGTCGACTACGTCCCGGGCGTCACCACGGCCGAGGCGCTCGAGCAAGCGGTCGAGCAGGCGGGGTTCGAGGTCGCGGAACCGATCCCCACCGAGGATCCCGTCGAGCGGGAGCGGATCGCGCGCCAGCGGGAGATCCGCACCCTCAGGGGGAAGTTCGCGCTCGCCGCCGTGGTGGGGGTCGTGACGCTGCTCGGCTCGATGCTGCTCACGGCGGAGGTCCCGGACAGCTTGCTCGGGCAGGTCGACGTGCTCGGCCGGCTGCTCATGCCCCTCGGAATGAAGCTGAGGGACGCTTTCGGGGGAGAAGGCGCCGTAGACCCGGAGTGGGTCAAGCGAGGGCTCGGGCTCCTCACCTTGCCGGTCGTGGTGTGGTCGGGCCGGCAGTTCTACCGTGGAGCCTGGAGCGGCTTCCGCCACCGCACCGCGGACATGAACACCCTGATCGCGGTGGGCACCGGGGCCGCGTACGTCTACTCGCTCGTGGCGACCTTCCTCCCGGGCGTGTTCACGCGCGCCGGACTCCCCGGCGACGTGTACTACGAGGCGGTATCGTCCATCATCGCGTTCATCCTGCTCGGCCGGCTGCTCGAGGCTCGCGCCAAGGGCCGGACGTCGGAAGCGGTGCGCCGTCTCGCGGGGCTCAAGGCGAAGCGCGCGCACGTGCTGCGGGACGGCAAGGAAACGGAGACGGTGGTGGAGGCGGTCGTTCCGGGCGACCTCGTCGTCGTGAAGCCGGGGGAGAAGATCCCGGTGGACGGGATCGTCACCGAAGGGGCGTCGGCGGTGGACGAATCGACGCTCACCGGCGAGCCGCTGCCGGTGCCGAAGAAGATCGGCGACGAGGTGATCGGCGCGACCATCAATACGACCGGGAGCATCACGTTCCGCGCCACGCGCGTGGGCAAGGACACGGCGCTGGGCCAGATCGTGCAGCTGGTGGAAGAAGCGCAGGCGACCAAAGCGCCGATCCAGCGCCTCGCCGACCGCGTGGCCGGCGTGTTCGTGCCGGTCGTGATCGCGCTCGCGATCGCCGCGTTCGTCATCTGGTTCGACGTCGGGCCGCAGCCGGCGGCGATCTTCTCCACGGTCGCCCTCATCACGGTGCTGATCATCGCCTGCCCCTGCGCGCTCGGGTTGGCCACACCGACCGCGATCCTGGTCGGGACGGGGAAGGCGGCGGAGCACGGCATCCTCATCCGGAGCGGCGCGGCGCTCGAGGGGCTGACCAAGGTGCGCACCGTGCTCTTGGACAAGACGGGCACGATCACCGAGGGGAAGCCGACCGTCACGCACATCGTCGCGGCCAAGCGGCCGGACGGCACGCCGATCGCGCCGGCGGACGTGCTCAAGTGGGCGGCCTCCGTGGAGCAACGCTCCGAGCACCCGCTCGCGGCGGCGGTGCTGAAGGCGGCGCGAGAACGGCAGGTCGACCTCCTGCCGGTGGAGCGCTTCGCGGTCATGGAAGGGCGGGGCGCGCGCGGCATCGTGGACCGCCGCATCGTCGAGATCGTCTCACTCCGCCATGCGCAGGAGCGGAACCTCGAGTTCGGCAGCCTGGGGCAGGATGCGGACCGCTTGTCGGCGCAGGGCCGCACTCCGGTGATCGTGGTCGTGAACAACACCGTGTACGCCGTGATCGCCATCGCGGACCCGATCAAGCCGACGAGCGCGGAGGCGGTGGCCCACCTCAAGAAGATGGGCCTCACGGTCATCATGGTCTCCGGGGATTCGAAGAAGGGCGCCGAGGCCGTGGCGAAGGAAGTGGGGATCGAGGAGGTCCTCCCCGAGGTGCTCCCGTCCCAGAAGGCCGAGCTCGTGAGGAAGCTGCAGAGGCGAGGGCGACCCGTAGCGATGGTGGGTGATGGGATCAACGATGCGCCCGCTCTGGCGCAGGCCGATGTGGGCATCGCCATCGGCACCGGGACCGACATTGCCATCGAGGCGTCGGACTTGACGCTCATCCGCGGCGATCTGCGCGGCGTCGTCACGGCCATTCAGCTGGCGAGGCGCACGGTGCGGACGATTCGCATCAACCTCTTCTGGGCGTTCCTCTACAACACGCTGGGGATTCCCATCGCGGCGGGCGCGCTGTATCCGTTCTTCGGGGTGCTGCTGTCGCCCGTGCTCGCGAGCGCCGCGATGGCGTGGTCGAGCCTCAGCGTCGTGCTGAACAGCCTCACCCTGCGGCGCTTTCGGCCCCTGTGGGGCCTCACCCCCTGACCCCCTCTCCGCGTTGCGGAGACGGGGAACGAAGCACAGGGTCACGTGGAGACGAGCCGTGAAATATTTCCACCGCGCGACGCTGTCGCCCGACGAAGTGCTCGCGGCAGCGAAGGCGTTCTTCGGGTCCCGCATGGCGCCCGCCGAGGAGGCGCCGCGGCGCCGCGTCTATGCGGGCCCGCTCGGCAAAGTGACCGTCGCGGCTCGGGCGGAGGGTGGGCACTACACGTTCGTCGAGGTGAGCACCGACCAGGTGGGCGAGTCCGAGCTCGACAGGCTCGCGAAGCGCTTTTTGGCGGAAGTTCACAAGCAGGTCGAGCCGGCGCACGAGCTGCGGGGCGCCTACTAGACGTCTCGACGTCTAGACGTCTAGCCGTCTAGTTTAGCCCGCCAGCTTCGCCCCGTACCCTGCCTGCTCCACCGCCGCGACCAGCTGGTCGGTGGTAGTGGTGTCGTCGTTGAAGTCGATCTCGGCTTCGCCGGTCTCCAGCTCCACGATCGCGGAGTAGACTCCCGCCGTGCGCTTGAGCGCGCTCTCCACCTTCATCTGGCAGTGACCGCATGTCATGCCGCTTACGCGCAGCTTGAGTGTCGCCATCGTCTCCTCCGATCCCCCTCGGGCTCGGGCCGCTATTGATTCTCCCGTTCCCCTTGGTCAAGTTTCACGCCCACTAGAATTTACGTCATGGCATCGCACGCCGCTCCGACCGCTCAATCCCCGCCCATCCCCGCGGGGCTGTCTCGCGATCAATTGCTGGAGATCTACCGTTATCTGCGACTCACGCGGACGCTCGAGGAGCGGCTCACCGCGCTCTACAGGCAAAGCAAGGTCGTCGGCGGGTTGTTCCGATCGCTGGGGCAGGAAGCCGAGTCCGTCGGGTCGGCCTATGCGCTGGAGCGGGGCAGCCACCGTGACTTGATGTCGCCGCTCACGCGGAACCTCGGCTCGATGCTGGTAATGGGCGCCGCCCCGATCCAGATCCTTCGGCAGTACCTGGCCAGGGCGGAGTCCCCCACGGGCGGGCGCGACCTGAACATTCACTTCGGCGACCTGGAGCGTGGCTACCTGGGACAGATCTCGCACCTGGGAGACATGATCCCGGTGATGGCCGGGATCGCCCTCGCGTTCAAGCTGCGGCGCGAGCCGCGCGTCGGGCTCGTCTACATCGGGGACGGCGGGATGTCGGCGGGCGCGTTCCACGAGGGTATCAACTTCGCCGCGGCGCGGCGGGTGCCGCTCGTCGTCGTCGGCGAATACAACCACTGGGCCTATTCGACCCCCCCCCGCAAGCAGTTCGCGGTCGAGCATCTCGCCGACCGCGTGAAGGCCTACGGCATCCCCGCGGTCAGCGTGGACGGCAACGACGTGCTCGCCGTCTACGAGGCGACGCGGTTCGCCGTCGAGCGCGCGCGCCAGGGCAAGGGCGTTCACTTCATCGAGGTCAAGACCTACCGCCGCAAGGGGCACGCCGAGCATGACGACCAGCACTACGTGCCCCAGCACGAGCTCGAGTGGTGGGCGAAGGAGAACGACCCCATCGACCGCTATGTGCAGCGGCTGCTCGGCAGCGGGTGGGCGGAGGAGCAGGAGCTGAAGGAGATCGACGAGCGGGTGCGGGTGGAGATCGACGCGGCCGCGGACGCCTGCCTGGGCGAGCCGGCTCCGGGCCCCGAGTCGGCGCTCGCGGATGTGTACGGCGATCCCCCGGCGGCCGAGCGGCTGTGGTTTCGGAGCGTGTGATGGCCGAAGTCACCTATCTCGAGGCGTTGCGCCAGGGGTTGTGGGAGGAGATGGAGCGCGACGAGCGCGTCTTCATCCTGGGCGAAGACGTGGGGAGCTACGGTGGGGCGTTCAAGGTCACGGAAGGCTTCGCCAAGCAGTTCGGCGAGGAGCGGGTGATCGACACGCCGATCTCGGAGGCGGCGATCGTCGGCGCCGCAGCGGGCGCCGCGCACATGGGGATGCGGCCGGTCGCGGAGATGCAGTTCATCGACTTCATCTCGTGCGCCTACGACATGCTCACGAACTACGTGGCGACCGCGCGCTACCGCGCCGGGCTGCCGACGCCGATGGTCGTGCGGGGGCCCTGCGGCGGGTACGTGCGCGGCGGGCCGTTCCACTCCCAGAACGTCGAGGCCGCCTTCTTCCACACTCCCGGGCTGAAAATCGTGTATCCCGCCACGGCGCGCGACGCGAAGGGACTCGTCAAGAGCGCGATCCGCGACGACGACCCCGTGATCTACCTCGAGCACAAGTGGCTGTACCGCCGCATCAAGGAGCGGCTTCCCGAGGACGAGGAGATCCTGACGCCGATCGGGGCGGCGCGGGTGGCGCACGAGGGAAACGACCTGTCGGTCGTCACGTACGGCGCGACGCTGTGGAAGTCCCTCGAGGCGGCCGAGCAGCTCGACAAGGACGGCGTTTCGGTCGAGGTGCTCGATCTGCGCACGCTCCTCCCCCTCGACGACGCTGCGATCATGCGCAGCGTCAAGAAGACGAACAAGCTGCTGATCGTCCACGAGGACACGCGCACCGGCGGTCTGGCGGGGGAGATTGCGGCGCGCGTCAACGAGCAGGCGTTCGAGTGGCTGGACGGGCCGATCATGCGGGTGACGGCGCACGACGTGCCGCTGCCCTACGCGCCGACGCTGGAAGATTTCGTGCTGCCGCAGACGGGCGATATCGTGAAGGCGGCCCGTTGGTTAGCTGCTTACTGAGGTGTTAGGTGTTGGGTGCTGGGAATTAGGGCGTTCACCCCTAGCCCCTAGCACCTAACACCTGGGACTCGGCACCTGACACCTTTGGAGAAGCTATGGCCCGTATAGACGTCCTCATGCCCCAGATGGGCGAGTCGATCGCCGAGGGCACGGTCAGCAAGTGGCTCAAGAAGGTTGGCGAGGAAGTCAAGCGGGACGAGCCGCTGTTCGAGATCTCGACCGATAAGGTCGACGCTGAGATCCCGTCGCCCGTGGCCGGCGTGCTGGCGGAGATCAAGGTGCAGGAAGGGCAGACGGTCGCGGTGCAGACTCTCGTCGGAGTCATCGAGACGGAGAAGGGCGCCGCGGCCGTGACGGCGCCCGCCCCCTCCCCCCCCTCCGCCCCCTCCCCCCCCTCCGCACCAGCCCAGCGGGCACCCGCTGCTCCGGGGGGCGCCGTCCCTGTCACGGCCGCCGCGGCAGCCGCCCCGGTGGGGAAGGGTGGGGACGGGGACGAGACCGCCGAAGAGCGGCTACGCCGGCGCTCCACACCCCTCGTGCGTAAGATCGCGGCCGAGCACAACCTCGATATCTCGGCCGTCACGGGGACCGGATTCGCGGGCCGGGTGACGAAGCAGGACATCTTGGAGTTTATCGAGGGTGCTGCGGTCGCGGCGGGACCCACCGTGGCCCCGGCCATGCGCCCGGTTTCTCCCGCGTCCCCCTCTCCTGCCATCCCCGCCCCCCCGCCCCCAGCTGCACCGCCCGCACCCACGGGTCGGCAGCCCCCATCGCCCCGCCCCGCCGCTGCGGGGGCTCCCGCCGGCCCGGTGGAGCATCCCGTCGTCGAGCCGTGGCCGGGCGACCGCGTCGAGCCGTTCTCGAAGATCCGCAAGATCACCGCGGATCACATGGTCATGTCGCGCCGTGTCTCGGCGCACGTGACGAGCTTCTTCGAGGTAGACTACACCCGCGTTGCGGAGCTCCGCAGGAAGCACAAGCAGGCGTACGCCGAGCGTGGGGTCAACCTCACCTACCTGGCGTTCATCGCCAAGACCTGCGCCCAGATGCTGCGCAAGCATCCGGTCGTCAACGCCGCCGTGTCGGGGGACAACATCATCTATCGGGGCGACGTCAATGTCGGGATCGCCGTGGCGCTGGACTGGGGCCTCATCGTGCCCGTCATCAAGCGCGCCGACGAGCTGTCGCTCGCGGGCATCGCCCGGGCGATCAACGACCTGGGCGAGCGGGCGCGGACGAAAAAGCTCTTGCCCGACGAGATCCAGCGCGGCACGTTCACGATCACGAACCCCGGTGTGTTCGGCTCGTACGCCGGCGCGCCGATCATCAACCAGCCGCAGGTGGCCATCCTGGGCGTGGGTGTGATCGAGAAGCGGCCCAAGGTCGTCACGCTCCCCGACGGCACCGACACGATCGCCGTCCGCTCTCTCGGGGTGCTATCCATGTCGTACGATCACCGCGTCGTGGACGGCGCCGACGCGGACCGGTTCCTGGCCGAAGTCAAGGGGACGCTTGAGGCGTTCCCCGAAGGGTCGGTGTAGCCATGCCCAAGGTGCTGACCGTGGCCCGGGTGCGCGTCGCTCCCACCAACGAGGCCGACTACTTCGCAACCCTGAGGGAGCTGTGTCAGTTCGCCGAGGCGCGCGGTCAGCGCATCTGGCTGTTCCGCAACGCGAAGGATCCGCAGCTGTTCACCGAGTTCTCCGAGAGCCCGACCGAGATGTCGCATCGGGCGCAGTCGTCGCGGCTCCCCGAGGAGCTCAAGCTCGAGAAGCGCCTGCAGAGCCTCGGCGCCTACGCCCCCGACGCCTGGGAGCTGTGGACCGAGGTGTCGCTCGCGGCGCCCACCGAAGCGTAGGAGGGAGCATGGCGCGACGCCGGATCGTCGTGGACGGTGAGACGTGGGAGGTCTATCCATCGGGGCGAGTGACCGTGTACGACAAAGACGAGTTCGGGCTAGTGTTCCAGCACGGCGCCGGGCCCGAGCGCAAGCGCCGCTTCACCCGCTACGCGCCGGTCCGGAGCCGCAGCCCGGACGCCGCGTTCGCCGAGCTGTCCGACCACCAGCTGCTGGACCTGTTCCGCGCGTCCCAGCCCGCCTGGACTTCGCCCGAGAGTGCCTACGGCGCGCGTTGACCTCCACTGCCACTCCTGGGCGTCCGACGGTGAGTACCCGCCGGCCGAAGTGGCGCATCGGGCCAAGGGGGCTGGGCTCGCGGCCATCGCCCTGACCGATCACGATACGACCGACGGCGTCGAGGACGCGGCGCGGGAAGGAGCGAGGCTGGGGGTCCGCGTCGTCCCGGGGTGCGAGTTCAGCGTCAAGGCGCCGTGGGGGGAGCTCCACCTGCTCGGGCTGTTTCTGCGGCCGGGGCATCGGCGGCTCGCGGAGTTTCTCGCCACGACCCGCGCCGCCCGGTGGCGCCGCGCCGAACAGATGGTCCAGCGATTGCAGCGCCTCGGCGTCGACATCGAGCTCGAGGACGTCGTGAGCGGGGCCGGGGACGGCGCGCTCGGGCGACCCCATGTCGCGCGCGTGCTGGTGGAGCGGGGCGTGAGCGCCGACATGAGCGACGCGTTCGGACGTTACCTCGGTCGCGGTAAGCCCGGCTACGTGGAGAAGCCGCTACCCACGCTCGGTCAGGTGACGGAGCTGGTGCACGGCGTGGGTGGCATCGCCGTCGCGGCCCACTTGGGCGACCACGGGACCGAGGGTCAGATCCGCGAGGTTCAGCGCCAGGGGCTAGACGGGGTCGAGGTCCGACACCCGAGCCACTCCGCTGCGACGGAGCAGCGGCTCATCACGATCGCCGAACGCCTTGGGCTCGCGATCAGCGGCGGGTCGGACTGGCACGGCGACACGGAGCTGGGCGGTGCGCACGCCGGGCTTGGCGAGCTCGACGTCCCGATCGAGTGGCTGGAGCGGCTGGAAGAGCGGTGCCGGCAGACGACTCGCGCACGCGGGTCAGAAAGGCCTGAGGGTACTCCATGAGCGACCTCCTCCCCGTCGGGGGCCGGGCCCCGCTGTTCCGAGCCGCGGCATCCGACGGCAAGACCTACAGCCTCGGCGACGTTCTCGAGATGAGGCACGTCGTGCTCGTCTTCTATCCCGGGAACAACACGCCCGGTTGAAACCGCCAACTCTCCGCCGTGCGCGACGAGATCGTCAAGTTCGAGAAGGCGGGCGTCCAGCCGTTCGGAGTGAACCCGGCGGGCGTGGCGGACCACGCCGGCTACGCGAAGAACATGGGGTTTAACTTCCCGCTCCTCACGGATCCCGACCGCGCGATCGCCGCGGCGTATCACGCCCTGAAGGAGGACGGCACGAGCATCCAGCGCTCCGTGTACGTGGTCCGGAGCGACGGGACGATCGCGTTCGCCCAGCGAGGCGCGCCGCCGGTGGACGAGATTGTCGCCGCGCTGGACGCCGGTGCGCCCGGCGGCAGCCGTGCCGGCTGATTTCCGCGGCAAGGTCGTCCTCGTCAGCGGCGTCGGCCGGATCGGCCAGATCGGGCACGCCGTCGCCCGCGGGTTTGGGCGTGCCGGGGCGAAACTCGTCATCGGCGCCGTGAACGCCGTCGGGCTCGCCGAGCGGGCGCAGGAATTCGCGGCGGAGGGGTTTGCCGTCCGGTCCTGCGCCGGCGATCTCACGACGCCCGAGGCCGCGCGCCGGGCGGTGGCCGAGGCGAGGGTGCAGTTCGGCGGGCTCGACGTGGTCGTGAACGTCGCCGGCGGGCTCGTGAATCACGGATCCGCCCTCGATCTCGAGCCCGAGCAGCTGGACCGTGAGCTCGCAGTGAACATCAAGACCACCTTCTTCGTGTCGCAGGCCGCGATCCCCGCGTTGCTCGAGCGCGGCGGCGGCGTGATCGTCAACTTCGCCTCCGTCGCCGTCCTCAAGCCCCAGAGCCAGATGGCGTCGTACATCGCGGCGAAGTCGGCCGTCGCCGGCCTCACGCGCGCCCTGGCCCGCGAGTTCCGCGACCGTGGCGTTCGGGTGAACGCCGTGGCCCCCGGCACGATGAGGACCGCCGACAACCTCGCCCAGATGAAGGATGCCAACGTGCGCTGGGTGGAGCTGGACGACCTCGTGAGCGCGGTGCTCTACCTCGCGAGCGACGAGGCGAAGGCGGTCACGGGCGCGATCTTGCCCGTGACCGGGGACGTCTAGAGAACGACGCCGTGCCGATGCGGGACGTGGTGGTGGTCGGCGGCGGGTGTTACGGGACTTTCTACGCCCGTCAGCTCGCCAAGGCGAAGGAAAGAGCAAAGGCGGGCTATCGTCGCGTGATCGTCGTCGATCGCGATCCCAACTGCCACGCTCGCGTCGAGCTGGGCGAAGCGCCGGACCGCGCGTTCGCGACCCGCGAGTGGACGGACTACTTCGCCCGGTTCCTCGGTCGGGCGGAGCGCGCCCGGCCGGGCGAGCCCCGAGATTTCATCGTGCCATCGCCGCTCATGCCGCATCTCATGTTCGAGTGGGTGCTCGCGCGCGCACGACAGCGCTGGCCCGAGCGCTCGGTCGCGGTCGCACCGGTCCCGGGAAGCCTCGGTACGCCGTACGACCGCACGGCGCCGGACCGCGCCCGCTACGTCTCCTTCGCCGACTGGATCTGCCCCACGCACTGCGTCGAGCCCGCGACGTGCCCGGCGATCGGGGGCCCCCGGACGTGGGAGATGGGCGACGCCGTGCGCGCGCTCGTCACGCGGCTGCAAGCGCAGGGCGAGCGCGTCTTCGGGCCGGCGTTGTTCGTGTGCCGGCACCATGTGTTCGGGGTCGGGACGTTCGCGGTGGATGCCGTGCTGGAGGGGGATGAGACCGTGAAGACTGCGGGGGCGAGCGGCGAGCCGGCCGCGGTGTTGGTGGGGACGATCTCGAGCTGTCACGGTGCACTGAACCTCCTGCGGATCGGGGCGGGACACGGCGGCACGGGCGGCAAAGACGGCAAGGGCGGCAAAGGGTAGCTCGCGTGCTGGCCGTGCTCCCCTGCCGCCCTAGCCGCCCCTGCCGCCCTTGCCGCCCATGACACCGCACGAGCGTCGTGCGATCCTGACCCGCGCCCGCGACCAGTTCAACGCCGGCGAGTACTGGCTCGCTCACGAGTCCCTGGAAACCATCTGGCGTTCTATTATTACGGAAGCGGCGGCGCCGGTTTGGCAGGGGTTGATTCAGGCGGCGGCCGCACTGCTCCATCGAGAACGCGGCAACCGTCACGGCGTGGATGTCGTCGGTGGGGCGGCCCTTGAGAAACTGGCCGGCCCGCAGCGGGCGGACGTCGAGCTCGAGACCGTGCATTTTCGCGCGCAGCTGGCGCACGCCCTGGTGGGGGAGGGGGATCCCCCGCGACTGGAATTCCGGACGGATGACGGACAAGGCGACTAACGGCTACGACGTGATCATCGTGGGCGCTGGGCCCGCCGGGCTGTGCGCCGCCATGTACGCCGGCCGCGGGATGCTCAAGGCCCTGGCGATCGAGCGGGGCGCCCCGGGGGGCGAGCTGCTGAACACCGACCTCATCGAGGACTACATCGGGTTCGAGAGCATCAACGGCTGGGAGCTCGCCCAGAAGATGGCGGCGCACGCGCAGAAATTCGGCGCCGAGATCGTCACCGACACCGTCGAGCGGATCCGCAAGGCGGACGACGGCTGGTTCGAGGTCACGACCGCCCGGGACGCGCAGTTCCGGGCGCCGGTCGTGATCCTCACCGCCGGCGGAACGCCGCTGAAGCTCGGCGTGCCCGGTGAACGAGAGTACGCCGGTAAGGGCGTGTCCTACTGCGCGGTGTGCGACGGGGCGTTCTTCAAAGGCGAAGTGCTGGCGGTGGTGGGCGGGGGGGACGCCGCCCTGGAGGAAGCCGACTTTCTCACGCGGTACGCGAGCAGGGTGTACATCGTGCACCGGCGCGACCGGTTCCGGGCGTCGAAGATCCTCCAAGGTGATTTGGAACAAGCGGGTCGTCGAGATCGAGGGCACCGAGAAGGGCGCCGACCATCTCGTGCTCGAGGACACCGTCACAGGAGACCGCTCCACGCTCAAGGTCGGCGGCGTGTTCATCTTCATCGGCTTCAGGCCGAACACGGGCGTCGTGGAAGGGCACTTCGAGCACGACGCCGCGGGCTACATGATCACCGATGAGCGGATGATGACGTCCATCCCCGGTCTGTTCGCCGCGGGGGATGTGCGCAGCCAGCTCACGCGCCAGATCACCACCGCCGTGGGCGATGCCACGACCGCCGCGATCGCGGCGGAGAAGTACCTCACCGCGCTGCGCGAGAAGGATTAACGCCGGAGTCACCTCGTGAAGATCGTCCAGATCCCGAACGGGCAGTTCGTCGAGAACTGCTACCTCGTGATCGACGAGGGGAGCCGAGAGTGCGTCGTCATCGATCCCGGTGAAGAGGCGGGCCTGATCCTGCGCCGGATTACCGAGGCGGGCGTGCGGCCCGTGGCGATCTGGGTCACGCACGCGCACCTTGACCACGTGATGGGCGTCCCACGACTCAGTTGGGAGACGCGCGCCCCCATCTAGGGGTTGGCGTTCGGCATCCGGGTCGAGTCGCTCCCGCCCCCCGACCGGGAGTTCGTCCCTGGGGAGACCGTACGGGTCGGCACCGTGGGCTTCACGGTGCGACACGCGCCGGGTCACTCGCCCGGGAGCGTGTGCCTCGTCGGGGACGGCGTGGTCTTCACGGGCGACGTCCTGTTCGCGGGATCCATCGGCCGCACCGATCTCCCGGGCGCGGACTTCGACACGCTGATCCGGAGCATCGAGCGCGAGTTGCTGGTCCTGCCCGATTCCACCATGGTGTACAGCGGTCATGGACCCGAAACCACCGTCGGACGAGAGCGCGGAACCAACCCCTTCCTCACCGGCGTCCACCGCGTCGCCTGAGATGCGCCCGGCCTGCCTGCGCTGCGGCGCCGCGGTTCCGCCCAAGCCGTGGGGCTGCAGGCACCCGTGCGCCAACTGTGGCTTCCTCTATCCGCTGGGTGACTGCTCGGATTGAGCCGACGCTCATGATTGGCCACCTGCTCGCGCTTGCGCTGCTGGCGCTCGACTGCCTGGTGCGCGCCTGGCGCATCCAGCTCGCCGTCTGGACGGCGGGGGCCCGGCTCGCCTTCAACGACGCGGTCCGCCTGAACCTGTACGGCGAGGCGGCGTCGCAGCTCACGCCGAACCGCCTGGGCGGCGAGCCGGCGCGGTTTCTCGGCCTCACCGAAGCGGGCCTGCGGCCGGTCACCGGGCTCGTGGCGATCGGCCTCGAGGTGGCGGGCGAATGGCCCGTGTTCCTGGTGCTCGCCGCGGCGCTCATCGCCTACTACGTCCCGGACTGGCACATCGCCGCCACCGCGTGGCTGCGGCGCCATCGGGCCCGGGAGCTCGTTACCGTGGAGCTCGCGGCGCTCTCTGTGCTGCTCGCCGTCTACCTGCTTCAGCGCCTCGTGCGTTCGGGGATGATCCGCCACCGTGTCCGGCGCCAGTGGCGCGTCGCCTTGGCGCATGTGCGCCGCGCGCCGTGGTGGGTGCTCGGGGCGGGTGGACTGCTCACGGTCGTGAGCGTCGCGGCCCGCGCGCTCGTGCTGCCCGCCCTCGCCTGGGGACTGCACGGCCGGCCGCCCTTCGCGCAGATGTTCTACGGCGCGCTGGCCCTGCTCCACGCCCCGCTCGTCGTGCCGCTCCCCTCCGGCGGCGGGGGACTCGAGGTGGCGTTTCTCCAGGGGTTCGCCGGCGACTTCGGGGCGCGCCAGGTGACGATGCTGCTGCTGTGGCGCTTCTACACGGCCGTGCTGCTCACCGCGCTGGGCGTCATCGCGCTGCTGAAGAGCCTCGGGCTGCGCGCCGCGATGGAGCTGTTCAAGATCGGTTGGGGAGGGCGAAGGCGCACGGAGCGGTAGGCGCGCCATGCGAGAGGAGGCGAGAGAGCCCATGCCGGATCCCCGAATCCAGCCACCCGCGCCCGACGAAGCAGCTCCGGAGGTGCGCCCGATCTTCGCTACGTACCTGAAGGAGCGCGGCAACATCCCGAACATGTTCAGGACGGTCGCGCTCCGGCCGAACCACCTCCGCACGCTGGTCGCGCACTTCCGCAGCGTGATGAGCGAGGGCACGGTGCCTCCCCTGCTGAAGGAGCTGCTGTGGGTGCGCATCGCTCATCTCAACCGCTGCCGCTACTGACTGAACTCCCACACTGTCTTGGCAAGACAGAAGGGCGCGACCGATGAGCTGGTTGCCGCGATTCAGGACCGCGGGCGGCGGGAGGCCGTCGAGGGTCTCGAGCCCGGCTGGCGGGCGGCGCTCGAGTATGCGGAGGTGATCCACACGTCGGGGCACGACGTGACTGATGAGCTGTACGGGAGACTACGGCAGGCGTGGGACGACGGGCAAATCGTCGAGATCACGCTCGTCATCGGCATGACGGAGTACTTCAACCGGTTCAACGATGCCCTGCGGGTGGAGCCGACCAAAGGCTAGATTGGTGCCGTGACCGAACGGACGGATGGGACGGGGGCGACCCGCATCGAGCGTGACCCGTTGGGAGAATTGCCCGTTCCCGTCGGCGCGCTATATGGGATCCAGACCGAGCGGGCGCGCCGCAACTTCCCAATCTCTCACCTCGCTCCGCTCGCCACCTTCGTCGACGCGGTCGTCCGGATCAAGAAGGCCGCCGCCCTCACCCACAAGGAGACGAGGCGGCTCGACCCCGCGCTCGCGGACGCGATCGTGCGCGCGGCAGACGAGGTGCTCGGGGGCCTTCATCGCGACCACTTCGTCGTGGACCCCTACCAGGCGGGCGCGGGGACTTCGCACAACATGAACTGTAACGAGGTCCTCGCCAACCGCGCGAACGAGCTGCTGGGCGGGAAGCGCGGCGAGTACACGCCGGTGCACCCGAACGATCACGTGAACATGGCCCAGTCCACGAACGACGTGATCCCCACCGCCATCCGGCTCGCCGCGCTGGCGCAGCTCCCGGCGCTGCTCGAGGCGACGAGCCGGCTGGCACGCGCCTTCCTCGCGAAGGGCAAGGCATTCGACGGGACCCCCAAGTCCGGCCGGACCCCTCTCGAGGACGCGACCCCCATTCGTCTGGGCCAGGAGTTCACCGCCTTCGGCCGCACTATCGAGCGCAACCGCGACCGGATCGCGGCGGCGGCGGACGCGCTGCGCGATCTGGGCATCGGCGGCACGGCCGTGGGCACCGGGCTCAACGCCGAGCCGGAGTATCCCCGGCTCATGGTGAAGCACCTTCAGGCGATCACCAGCCTCGAGCTGCGGGAGGGGAGGGACCGCGTTCAGCTGATGCAATCACTGGGCGACGCGGCGGCGTTTTCGGGAGCGCTGCGGACGTACGCCGTGGACCTGGGGAAGATCGCGAGCGACATCCGGCTGCTCGCCTCCGGTCCCCGCACCGGGCTCGCCGAGATCGCCCTGCCGGCGGTCCAGCCGGGCTCGAGCATCATGCCGGGGAAGGTGAACCCGTCCATCGCCGAGATGGTGAACATGGTGTGCTACCAGGCGCTCGGCAGCGACGTGACCATCGCCGCGGCGGCGGAGGCGGGGCAACTCGAGCTGAACGTGATGATGCCGGTGATCGCGCACAACCTCCTGTTCACGATGCTGATCCTCACCAACGCCTCGCGGGTCTTCGCCGAGCGGTGCGTGGAGGGGATCGAGGCGGACCGGGCGCAGTGCGAGCACTGGCTCGAGCGGAGCCCGGCGCTGGTCACGGCGCTCGCGCCGAAGATCGGCTACGCCGAGGCGGCGAAGCTCGCGAAAGAGGCCGTGGCGAAGAACGTGACCGTGCGGCAGCTCGTCATGGAGAAGGGCATCCTGAAAGGCAAGGATCTGGAAGACGTGCTCGATCTGATGGCGATGACCGAGCTCGGAGTGCCGGGCCGGCGCAAATGAGCGTCGGCAAAGAACATTCTCAGACCGGAGGTGCACGCGTGAACTGGATCGTCGCCGGACTGATCACGGGCGTCGCGGCCTACGTCGTCGACTTCGTGATGTGGAGCAAGGTGTTCAGGAAAGGCATGGACCAGTACGTCACGCCGCCCCCCGCAGGGCAGAACATCGAGATGGGCCCCATGCTCGCCAAGGCGGCCGTGCTGGCGCTCGCGTTCGGCCTGATCGTCGCTGGCCTGTATCAGCACTTCAAGACCAGTCTGTGGGCGAGCGGCGTCCTGGGTGGAATGGAGTTCGGCACGATCCTGTGGCTCACCATCGGGCTCGCGACCATCGGGACCAGCGTTTGGTTCGACAAGGTCCGGACGCTCATGAACGCCCAGTTTTGGGCCTGGCTCGTGCGGGCGAACGTGGCCGGGATCGTGGCCGCGGTGCTCGTCAAGTAGGGCGGCAGAGACGGCAAGGGCGGCAAGGAGTCGAGCGTGCCACCCCTGCCGCCTTTGCCGCCCCTGCCGCCCATTGAATCCCATAAGTGACTCCAGCATATTCACTCAATGCGTGTCACCACCTGGGCCGAATACGGCCTGATCGTTTCCCTGAACCTCGCGAAGCGGGCGGGGCAGGGACCCGTGGCGGCGCGCGAGCTCGCCGAGCAGGAAAAGCTTCCCCACGACTACGTCGAGCAGATCCTGCTGCGTCTGCGGCGCGCCGGGCTGGTCGACTCGGTGCGCGGCGCCAAAGGCGGGTACCACTTGGCGCGCGACCCGCAAGCGATCACGGTCAAAGATGTGATGCAGGCCTCAGAGCACGTCACCTTCGAAGTCAACTGCGATCTCCACCCGGTCGATCCCCAGCGATGTAGTCCGGACACATCCTGTAGCATCCGGCCGGTCTGGCGGATGCTCGAGCAGCGCATCAACGAGCTGCTCGGGGGCATCTCGCTCGCGGACCTGATGCATGAGGAGCGCGAGCTGTATCAGATCGCCGGGGTCGTGGCCGGGAACTAAACCCGTCGTTGCCTGTGTTTTTTTCAACTGAAACCCGACTCGGCAAGTCGGGTTTAACCAAATTGGAGGTGTCTGTGGGATATACTCATCCCGAGGTGCTTGTCTCCACGGATTGGGCGGCGCAGCATCTCAACGACTCGGGGCTCCGGCTGATCGAGGTTGACGTGGACACGACCGCCTACGACTCCGGCCACGTGGCCGGCGCGGTCGGCTGGAACTGGCAGTCTCAGCTCAACGATCGCGTGCGACGGGACATCCCCGACAAGAAGGCGTTCGCGCAGTTGCTGAGCGAGGCGGGGGTGACTCCCAAGACGAGCGTGGTCCTCTACGGTGACAACAACAACTGGTTTGCCGCATTCGCCTTCTGGTTGCTTCAGCTGTACGGGCACACCAACGCCAAGCTGATGAACGGGGGGCGGGCGAAGTGGGTGGCGGAGGGCCGGCCGCTCGTCACCGAGAGGCCGCAGGTCACGCCGACCAAGTACCCCGTGCCGAAGAAGGTCAACGCGGCGCTGCGGGCGAAGCGACCCGATGTCGAGCGCGCGCTCAAGACCTCGAAGACCGCGCTGGTGGACGTGCGGTCTCCGGCCGAGTACGTGGGGGACATCGTCGCGCCCCCGGGCATGACCGAGACCGCCCAGCGCCCCGGCCACATTCCAGGCGCACGGAACATCCCCTGGAGTCAAGCGGTGGCCCAGGACGGGACCTTCAAGCCGCACGACGAGCTGTTGAAGCTCTACAAGGGCGCGAAGGTGATCGACGGCAAGGACCAGATCATCGCGTATTGCCGTATCGGCGAGCGCTCGAGCCACACGTGGTTCGCGCTCAAGTACCTGCTTGGCGTGAAGAAGGTGCGCAACTACGACGGCTCCTGGACCGAATGGGGCAACCTGGTCGGGGCGCCGATTGCGAGGGGAGCTGAATGAAAACGGCGGCGGTAGAGGGCGGTAGAGGACGGATGAGGGCGGTAGAGGTCACCCGGGCCGAGCCGGCGCTTTGGGGGCTGGTCGGGAACACGCCGCTCATCCCTCTACCGCCTTCTACCGCCCGCGCCCGCCCTCTACCGTCCGCCTTTCTCAAGGCCGAATGGTTCAACCCTGGCGGCTCGGTGAAGGACCGCCCCGCGCTGTTCATCCTGCGGGACGGGATCGCGCGGGGGGAACTGCCGGCCAAGCGCTTGCTCGACGCGTCGAGCGGCAACACGGCGATCGCGTACGCGATGCTGGGCGCCGCGACCGGCGTCGGCGTGACGGTGTGCGTGCCCGGGAACGCGAGCGAGGAGCGCAAGGCGCTGCTCGACGCGTACGGCGCGGAAGTCATTTTCACCGATCCGCTGGAAGGCTCGGATGGCGCCATTCGGGAGGCGCGGCGGCTCGCCGCCCTGCGGCCGGACGAGTACTGGTATGCGGATCAGTACAACCATCCGGCGAACCCCCGCGCGCATTACCTGACGACGGCGGAGGAGATCTGGCGGCAGACCGAGGGCCGGGTGACCCATTTCGTCGCCGGCCTCGGCACTACGGGCACGATGATGGGGACCGGGCGGCGCCTGAAGGAGCTGAACCCGGAGATCGCGCTCGTGGGCGTGCAGCCCGACAGTCCGTTCCACGGACTCGAAGGCCTGAAGCATCTCGAGACCGCGCTCGTCCCCGGCATCTGGGATCCCCGCGTGCCGGACCGGATGGAGCTCGTGTCGACCGAGGAGGCGGAGATGGCGGTGCGGCGGCTGGCCCGCGAGGCCGGGTTGTTCGTGGGGTGGTCCACCGGCGCGGCGCTGGTGGCGGCCGAGCGGGCCCTGAGCGTCGTCACGCGCCCCCCCCGCCCCCCCCGCCCCCCCGGTCGTCCCTCGTCCGCCCTGGTGGTGGTGCTGGCGCCGGACTCTGGGCTCCGCTACCTGAGCGAGACGGAGCGGTTGAGAGGAGTGCTGCCGTGACCCTCGTTTTGGAGCCGCGGCACGCGGCCGCGATCGGACGCCACGGCGAGGCCGACTACCCGGCCGAGGCGTGCGGGCTCGTGGGCGGCACTGTCGAGCGTGACCGCAAGGTTGCGGTTCAAGTGGTGCCCCTCGCCAACCAGCGCAGCGACTCGGCGCGCAACCGCTACTTGATCGATCCCCAGTCGTTCCGGCGCGCAGAAGTGCAGCTCGCCCGCGACGGGCTGGAGGTCATCGGCGTCTACCATTCGCATCCAGATCACCCACCGGCGCCGTCGGCCTTCGACCGGGAGAACGCGTGGCCGTGGCTCTCGTACGTGATCGTCGCCGTCGCGCGCGGGCGCGCCGGCGATCTGAAGAGTTGGGTTCTGTCGGACGACCGCTCGGGGTTCGTCGAGGAACCCGTCACCATAGAGGAACGGAAGGTCGTATGGCAGTGACCGTCTTGATCCCGACCCCGCTGCGCCCGTACGTCGATGGGCGTGACGCGGTGCAGCTCGAGGCAAGCAACGTCGGCGAGCTGCTCGAGAGGCTGGCGGCTCGCTACGAGCCGCTCAAGGGACACCTGTTCGCCGACGATGGGCGGTTGCGCAGCTTCATCAACGTGTATGTGAACGATCGCGACATCCGCCAGCTGTCCCAGCACCAGACGCCGGTGAAGCCGGGGGACACGATCTCGATCATCCCGAGCATCGCCGGCGGGACGGCCGTCGCGGAACAGCGGCCCGCGCTCTCGCACGAAGAGATCCTGCGCTATTCCCGCCACCTGATCCTCCCCGACGTGGGGGTGGAAGGGCAGCGGAAGCTCAAGGCGGCGCGCGTGCTGCTCGTGGGCGCCGGCGGGCTCGGCTCCCCTGCGGCCCTGTACCTCGCGGCGGCGGGCGTGGGCACGCTCGGCCTCGTCGACTTCGACGTCGTCGACAAGACGAATCTCCAGCGGCAGATCATCCACGGCACCTCGACCGTCGGGCGGCCCAAGCTCGACTCGGCGAAGGAGCGGATCCAGGACCTGAACCCCAACGTGCAGGTGGAGACGTTCGAGACCCGGCTCACGTCCGAGAACGCGCTCGACATCATCCGCGAGTTCGACATCGTGGCCGACGGGACCGACAATTTTCCCACCCGCTACCTCGTGAACGATGCCTGTGTCCTGCTCGGCAAGCCCAACGTCTACGGGTCGATCTTCCGCTTCGAGGGGCAGGCTTCGGTGTTCTACGCTAAAGAAGGCCCGTGCTACCGCTGCCTCTACGCCGAACCCCCGCCGCCAGGGCTGGTGCCGTCGTGCGCGGAGGGAGGGGTGCTGGGCGTGCTCCCGGGGATCATCGGCTCGATCCAGGCGATGGAGACGATCAAGCTCGTTCTCGGCGTCGGCGAGCCGCTCATCGGGCGGCTGGTGCTGTTCGACGCGCTGAAGCTCCAGTTCCGGGAGCTGAAGCTGGAGAAGGACCCCGACTGCCCGGTCTGCGGCTCCCATCCCACGGTCACCGAGCTGATCGACTACGAGGCGTTCTGCGGGATCGGCGCGGAGCCGTCCTACGACGGTGCCGAAATCACCGCGCAGGAGCTGCAGCAAGAGTGGGAGCGGAACTCCGACCTGCTCGTGATCGACGTGCGCGAGCCGCACGAGTACGAGATCACGCACATTGAGGGGGCCGTGCTGATTCCTCTAGGCGAGCTGCCGGACCGGCTCAACGAGCTCGACGGCCACCGCGAGATCGTCACGCACTGCCACCACGGGGCGCGGTCGCTCAAAGCGCTCGAGATTCTCAAGGCGGCGGGCTTCTCGAAGGTGCGGAGCCTGCGGGGCGGGATCGACGCGTGGGCGGTGAACGTGGATCCGTCGCTGCCGCGCTACT
>QHVD01000366.1:0-4445 GCA_003222235.1 Gemmatimonadota bacterium
AGACCCAGGCGGGCGACGTGTCGGCGTACATCCCGACCAACGTCATCTCGATCACCGACGGCCAGATCTTCCTCGAGACGGACCTGTTCTACTCGAACGTCCGGCCGGCGATCAACCCGGGTATTTCGGTGTCGCGCGTGGGGGGCAGCGCCCAGATCAAGGCGATGAAGCAGGTGGCGGGACGGCTGCGGCTCGACCTGGCGCAGTACCGTGAGCTGGAGGCGTTCTCGCAGTTCGGCTCGGAGCTCGACCAGGCGACCCAGAAGCAGCTCGCGCGTGGGGCGCGGGTCGTCGAGGTGCTGAAGCAACCGCAGTACCAGCCCATGCCCGTCGAGCGACAGATCCTCATCATCTTCGCCGTCACCAACGGCTATCTCGACGACGTCGCGGTCGAGGAGATCAAGGGCTGGGAGCAGGGGTTCCTCGACTTCATGACGGCGGAGCATCCGGAGATCGGGGAGGAGATCCGCACCCGACGGGTCCTCACGGAGGACCTCACAGCCCGCGTGAAGGCCGCGATTCAGGAGTTCAAGACCATCGCCGCGGCGCCCGCGCCCGCCCGCTGACGTGCCGAAGCCTCGCGAGCTGCGCCGGCGCATCCGGTCCGTCCAGAGCACGCGCAAGATCACCAAGACGATGGAGCTCGTGGCCACGTCGAAGCTCAAGCGCGCGCAGGACCGTGTGATCGCGGCCCGGCCGTACGCCGCGGCCCTCGCCGCGGTCATGGCCGACCTCTATGCGCCGGAGCTGGCCGAGCGGTTCCCCCTGTTGCGACAACCTGCCGCGGACGCCGTGCGCCGGGTGGCGCTGCTGCTCATCACCTCCAACCGCGGGCTGTGCGGCGCGTTCAACGCGAACCTGATCCGCCAGGCACGTCACCGCATCGAGGAGCTGGAGCGGCAGGGAGGGACCGCCGATTTGCACCTGGTCGGCAGGAAGGGCCTCCTGTATTTCCGGTTCGCCAAGCGGCCCATCGCGTCGCAGCGCACGGACGTCGGTGATAAGCCGACCGCGGCGCACGCGGCGGAGATCGTGGCGCCCCTGATGGCGGCGTTCGCGGCGGGGCGGGTGGACGCCGTCGAGGTGGTGTTCGCCCAGTTCCGGAGCGCGGTGTCCACTCCCCCGACCGTGCTCAGGATACTTCCGGTCAGTCCACCCCCGACTGACCCCGCCACTGACCCCGGGCGCAAGCCCGGGGTCCCTGGGGTCCCCGGGTACCCCGGGCTGGCGCCCGGGGTTAGTCCCCGGTCCGTCAACTACATCCTCAAGCCTTCCGCCGAGGCGATCCTCGAGTCCCTTCTCCCGATCTACGTGCGGAACCAGGTGTACCGGGCCCTCGTCGAGACGGCGGCGGCCGAGCATGGGGCGCGACGCACGGCGATGAAGAACGCGACCGACTCGGCCGGCGACATGATCGACGTCCTGACGCGGACGTACAACCGGGCGCGTCAGGGCCAGATCACCCAGGAGATCGCGGAGATCGTAGGGGGGGCGGAAGCGTTGAAAGGATAGGTGGAGCCATATGGCGACAAGAGCGCAGGAGAAAGTGACGCAGCCCGCTGGCGCGACGAAGCGGAGCATCGGCAAAGTCGTCCAGGTCATCGGACCTGTGCTCGACGTCGAGTTCGAGCCGGAACGGCTCCCGGAGCTCTACAACGCCCTCGTGATCGACCACCGCGGGAACGGTACGCCACCGATCCACCTGGTGGCCGAGGTCCAGCAGCACATCGGGCGTAACCAGGTGCGCGCGGTGGCGATGAGCTCGACCGACGGCGTGGTGCGCGGCATGGAGGTGACCGACACGGGTGATCCCATCACGGTGCCGGTTGGCAAGGCGGCGCTCGGCCGCATCCTCAACGTGCTGGGCGAGCCCGTGGACGAGGGCGACCCGATTCCGCCCGACACCGAGCGGTGGCCGATCCATCGGGAGACGCCGCAGTTCGTCGATCTCGAGCCGAAGACTGAGGTGTTCGAGACGGGGATCAAGGTGATCGATCTGATCGCGCCGTTCGTCAAGGGCGGCAAGATCGGCCTGTTCGGAGGCGCCGGGGTGGGCAAGACGGTCATCATCCAGGAGCTGATCCACAACGTCGCGATGGGCCACGGCGGCCGCTCGGTGTTCTGCGGGGTGGGGGAGCGCACCCGCGAGGGGAACGACCTCTACCTCGAGATGAAGGAAAGCGGCGTGCTCGCCTCAGCGGCGCTGATCTACGGGCAGATGAACGAGCCGCCGGGCGCGCGGCTCCGTGTCGGGCTCACGGGGCTCACCGTCGCCGAGTACTTCCGCGACGTCGAGGGCCAGGACGTCCTGGTCTTCATCGACAACATCTTCCGGTTCACGCAGGCGGGCTCCGAGGTGTCGGCGCTACTCGGCCGGATGCCGTCGGCGGTGGGCTACCAGCCGACGCTCGCCACCGAGATGGGGGAGCTGCAGGAG
Organism: Gemmatimonadota bacterium; assembly: GCA_003222235.1. GTDB lineage: Bacteria > Gemmatimonadota > Gemmatimonadetes > Gemmatimonadales > GWC2-71-9 > AG12. The sequence continues at coordinate 2,438 of QHVD01000366.1, forward strand.
CGCATCACCTCGACCCGGAAGGGCTCGATCACGTCCGTGCAGGCGATCTACGTCCCCGCCGACGATCTCACCGACCCGGCGCCCGCCGCGGCGTTCTCGCACCTCGACGCCACGGTCGTGTTGTCGCGCCAGATCTTCGAGCTCGGCATCTATCCGGCCGTAGACCCGCTCGCCTCCTCGTCGCGGATCCTCGACGTCCAGTACCTCGGCGAGCGCCACTACAAGGTCGCCCTGGAGGTGCAGCGCATCCTGCAGCGCTACAAGGAGCTCCAGGACATCATCGCGATCCTCGGCATGGACGAGCTGTCGGAGGAGGACAAGCAGCTCGTGGCGCGCGCCCGGCGCGTGCAGCGGTTCCTATCCCAGCCCTTCTTCGTCGCGACCCAATTCACCGGCCTCGAGGGAAAGTACGTGAAGCTCGAGGACACGATCAGTTCGTTCGAGCGCGTCGTGGGCGGCGAGTTCGATCACCTGCCGGAGCAGGCGTTCTACATGGTCGCCGCCATCGACGAGGTGGTGGAGCAGGCAAAGCGCCTGGCCAGCGCCTGAGTGATGCACGTCACAGTCATTTCGCCCGAGCGCACTGTATTCGATGGGCGCGCCGATGCGGTGAATGCACCCGCGTACGACGGACAGGTCGGGATACTGCCGCACCACGCGCCGTTCTGGGGAAGGGCGTGCTGACGGTCCGGGCGGCCGGAGCAGTGAGCCGGTTCCGGCTGTCGGGCGGTTTCCTCCAGGTGGTGGGTGACGCGGTGCGGGTCGTGGCCGACCAGACGGAGGTGCTAGGTGCTGGGTGCTAGGTGTCAGGGCTTCCCCTCTAGCACCTAACACCTAACACCTAGCACCTGAAAAGGGAGGCTGTCCCATGCGAAAGCTGATCGGCAGTGCAGTGCTCGCAGCCGTGCTCCTCACCACGCCCGTCCTCGCGACCGCACAGCGGCGCGCGGCGGCGCCGGCGGGCGGCCCGAAGCACGAGATGGGAGTCGACCTCGCCGCCTATTACACCAAGCCGTCGGGCGGCAGCGGCGGCATCCAGATCGGGCTGCCCGTGGACGTCCGCGTCGCCTTCCTCACGCGGTCGCAGCTGATGTGGGAGGGGCGAGCGAGCTTCGCGCTCAGCTCGGTCGGGACGACGACGACCTACGAGTTCGCTCCGGGCGTGAGCGTGCTCCACCAGCTGAAGCGCGGTACCGGGACGCGCGGCCTGATCCGGGCGCCGTACGTGACGGGTGGAGCACAGCTGACGCTCTTCGACAACGGGCCGACGAGCGGCTCGCAGTTGTCGCTTGGCGGCGGGGTCGGCACGCGGGCCCCGTTCCAGAGCGCGGCCTTGCGGTACGAGGGCTTTTTCGCCTACGCGTTCAAGGGCGGCGGCCGCCCGAGCAACTTCGCGATCGGTACGCGGTTCGGCTTGTCGTTCTGGCACTGACCGGCGCCGCCGACGCGGTTCAGGCGGGTTAGGGGCAGGGTGTGCTGGTGGTGCGGGCGGGGCACGTACGGAGCCGTTTCCCGTGGTGCGAGTCGTGGCCGACCAGGTCGAAATCGATTGATGGAGGTGCTAGGTGCTGGGTGCTAGGTTGTTAGGGCTTCACCCCTAGCACCCAGCACCTAACACCTGTCACCTGTCAGTTCACACTGCGGAGGCTGTCCTATGCGGAAGCTGATCGGCAGTGCAGTGCTCGCAGCCGTGCTCCTGACCACGCCCGCGCTCGCGGCCGCACAGCGGCGGCGTCCCGCCGCACGCCCGGCTCGGCGCGCGGCTCCGGAGCGCCAAGTGTCGTTCGGCGTTCAGGCCGACTACGGCACCGATACCGACCTGGGGATCGGGGCCCTCGCGGTGATCGGGCTGCGGTCGCTCTTCCCCAAGACGCCGCTCGATGCCCACGTGACCTTCGACTACTTCTTCCCGAGCGCGCCGGCGGGCGCGAGCCTGGACTATTGGGAGCTGAATGGAAACGTGGCCTACCGGATCCCGAACCCGCGGAGCAGCGTGCGGCCCTACGCA
>QHVD01000366.1:4663-6332 GCA_003222235.1 Gemmatimonadota bacterium
GGACAGGACCAAGATGAAGGGAGCAACGGATGCGGCGTGAGGTCGGGTTCCTGGTCCAGGCGGGGCTGATTACCGCAGTGCGGCTCAGCGCCCAGTCGACGGGCCTGCCCTCTTTCAACGCCCCCTACCGGGCGTTCCAGCGGTCGGAGTTCGGCGGCGTGCTCAGCTTCCCCAACCCTGGCGGTACGGCCTTCGAGGGCGCCTATCGCTACGCCCGCGGCGGGCTCGATGTCGGCGGCCGAGCCGGGTTCTACGCTCCTGGCGGCGGCGCGAAGACGGTGTTGCTGCTCGGCGCCGAGGCGCGGGAGCGGGTGATCACCCACACGCTCGATTTCCCGCTCGACGGCGCCATCGTGTTCGGCGCGGGTGCCGGGCTCGTGAGCGGCGGCTCCTCCATGTACATCCCTGTGGGGCTGTCGCTGGGACGCCGCGTCGACCCGCAGGGCTCACAGGTGAGCATCGTGCCCTACGCGCAGCCGACCCTCGCGTTCGTTGTGGGCACCGGTCGCGCATCGGATCTGCTGTTCGCGTTCGGGGTGGGCGCCGATTTCCGGCTGTCCCGCGCGTTCGATGCGCGGGTCAGCGGCGGGCTCGGCGACCATCCGTTCGAGGGTGTGTCGATCGGCGCGGTGTGGGTGCACTAACACGAGACATCTAGACGTCTAGACGGCTAGACGTCTAGTAGAGATTGACTTCCCGCCGGCGGATTCCTACCGTTGGCACGTTGTCGGGGGACGCGCGCCCAGGTCCCAACCGGACCTTCAGATCACGTTTGGAGGAGATCTATGAAGCGCGCAGTCCTCACTGTGGGAGTGGCGGTGTTCCTGGCGACGCCGGCCGCGGCCCAATGGCTCGGCCAGCCCATATGGAACAACCCGATGGGCGCGACGGGGATCACGATCTACGGCGACTACGGCAAGCCCAACACGGACGCCGGCCAGGGGAGCGCCGTCGGTGGCCGGGTTGCACTGGCGTCGGGCTCGGTCACACTGACGCTCGGCGTGGCCTCCTGGAAGCCCGAGGCCTTCAGCAGCCGCGTGATGTCATATGGCGGCACGATGGCGGCGCGCTTGATCGGGGGCAGCTTGCTTCCGGTCGCCGTCAACCTTCAGGTGGGTGGGGCGCAGAACCCGAAGGTCACCTCGGGAACCCAAACATGGCCCCAGACGACGACGGCCCAGGGCGCCCTCGGCTTCAGCGTGGCGTTGCCGACGCCCGGGGTCAGCATCGAGCCGTACTTCTCGCCGGGCGTGCGCTACCACAAGTACTGGAATGTGACGACAGGGCCGAGCCACGATACCAACTTCGGGTGGGTGGTCGGCGGGAACTTGAGCTTCGGGCCCATGGGCATCCACCTCGCTTACGATTCGGAGAAGTTCGGCGCTGCCACGCGAGGCGTGTTCGGAGTCGGCGCCAACGTGGCCATCAGGGTGCCCCTCGGGACGTGAGAGTGGACGATTCCCTAGGGTCGTGGAAAGGGCACGGAATGAACCGGGTAGTGTGGGCTGTGGGAATGGCGGCGTTCGTCGGAGCGCCTGCCGCGGCGCAGTGGCTCGGCGAGCCCGCATGGAACGTCCCCAAGGGCGGCACGGGGATCACGATCTACGGTGACTACGGTCGGCCCAACACCGAGTACGGCAAGGGCAACGCCTTCGGTGGCCGCGTCGCG
>QHVD01000367.1 GCA_003222235.1 Gemmatimonadota bacterium
GACGTCGTCTCCGAGATCGGGCGCGAGCTCCACCGCCCGGCTGTAGGCTTCCCAGGCCTCGTCGTAGCGCGCGGCCCGGTAGGCGAGGTCGCCGAGGTTCTTGGAGAGCTGCGGGAGCGAGGGCTCGTGCTTGCGCGCGCCGCGCACGATCGTTTCGGCGCCCTGCAGATCACCGGCGAGCTCCCGTAGCACCGCCAGGTTGTTCTGCAGCGCAGCGTTCCCCGGGTAGGCCGCCACGCCCTCGCGGGCGATCTCCTAGGCGAGCTCGAACTCCCGGGCGCACGCCGCCGTGAGCGCGCGCGCCCAGAACCAGGTGGGCGGAGGCGTCTGGCCGAGCAGCTCTTTGGCGTGGTCGAGCCGCCCTGCCGCGCTCGCGGCGTCGCCCCGCTTGAGCGCGACGATTCCCCACCCCAGGTACACCAGGGCGTCCGTGCGGGCCCGCTGCACCGCCTCGGCGTAGAGCGCTTCCGCCTCCTCCAGCCGGCCGAGCTGCTCGTAGGCGAACGCGAGATTGTGGAACACGGCCGCGCGAGCGCCTCCCTGCTCGGCGGCGAGCCGGAGCGCATCCACCGCGTCCCGCCAGCGCGCCTGCTTCAGGGCCACGAGGCCGATGTAGAAGGGCGCGCTGGCCTCCCCGGGCCGGAGCTCCGCCACCCGGCGGAACTCGCGCGCCGCCTCGTCCAGCATCCCCGTCTTGTAGAACGCGACGCCCAGGTTGCGGTGCTCCTCGACGCGCGCGTCCGTGACGTGCTGCGGAGCGGTCGAGGCCGTGCGGCCCGCGCGCCGCAGGAACCCCGCGGTGATCAGCCCGTAAACCGCCTTCCCGACCTCGAATTCGGCGAGCCCGGAGTCCTCGATCACCTGGTTCACGTCGCGCGAGCCGTCGAGCAGCGGGAGGAGACGCTCCTGCGTGTCGGTGAGGCCCTCGCCGATCGCGAGGTGCTCCTTGTCCGCGAGGAAAATCAAGTCGAACGAGGGAATCTTCTTCTGGATCAGGCTCCACTCGTCGACCCGGCGCGCACCTTCAAGGAGCAGCGACTCGGGGCTGATCGACACCAGGAAATCCTGCTGCTCGGGCCGCACCTCGGCTTCGAAGTTGAACGTCCCCTGCGTCCACGTGAACAGGTAGTAGACGGATTCCTCGATCTGAACCCGCATGTAGCGCTCGAGGTCCTCCTGCGTGAGGACCCCCATCCCCACCAGGATCTCCCCGAGCTTCCGGTCGCGCTCCCTGAACTGCAGCTGGATCGCCGCGTCCAGCTGGTCCGGGCTGATCGTGCCGTGCTTGACGAGGATGTCCCCCAGCCGATCGCGGCGGTTCACGATCGACGCGTAGCAGATCCGGCCCTTGTCGAAGTAGATGTAGCCGAAGTTCGACCGGTCGGCGATCGAGAGGCACCCGGTCTTCTGCCCCAGGGCGAGGAGCTGGAGCACGTCGGGGAGCGAGGCTTCCTTGAGCGAGCCCTTGATCGCCATCAGCGGAAATCTTCGATCAGCCGGTCGGGCACGTCGGGCCAGTCCCACACGGTCTTCTCGCGGCTCTTGATGCTCCCCAGGCTCGACACCACGACCCCACTGGTGCGAGGTCCGGCGCGACCTCCTCCCCGCCTCTCCCGCCCGTCCTCCGCGCCTCCCTCCTCCTGGGGCGACGTGCCCTCCAGCACTTCGCGCGCCAGCCCGACCGTCACAGGCACGTCCTGCGCCCCCGCCGCGCTCATCACCCGCTGCACCGCTGCCACCAGGCTTCGCACCGAATCGGCAGGCCGGTCGGCGAGGTAGTCGAGGAGCGGAGGCTCCGGCGCCAGGTCCTGCTGCGTCAAGATTCGCTCGACGACCGCCCGCTTCACGTCGCGGTCGGGCGCCTTCAGTTCCACGACCAGGCCGCCCTCCAGGCGCGACGCGATGCGCTCCTCGATCCCGGCGAGCGTGTTCGGGGGCGCGGGTGCCGTAAACACGAGCTGGCGCTCCCGATCCTGGAGCAGGTTGAACAGGTTGAACAACTCCTCCTGCGTCCGCTCCTTCCCGGCGACCAGGTGGACGTCGTCGAGCAGGAGCGCGGTGACGCGGCGATAGCGGGCGCGCCACCAGTCCACCCGGTTGGCGTCGATCGCCGCAATCAGCTCGTCGATGAAGGCTTGAGTCGAAAGACACGCCACGATCGCCCCGTTGGCGTGCGCGAGCTCGAGGCCCAGCGCGTTGAGCAGGTGCGTCTTGCCGCAGCCGCTGTGGCCCACGAGGACGAGGGGACTGTATTTCTTCCCCGGCCGCTCCAGCACGGCGCGCACTGCGCTCACGGCGACCTGGTTCGACGGGCCGACGGCATACGCGGACAAGGGGAACGCGGGCGACGGCGCCGGCGGCGGTGCGGCGCCGGCGCGCGCCCGCGCCGCCTCCTCCTCGGCGTCGCGGATCCGCTCCGGGTCGCGGAACACGCTCTGCCCCGCCACCGCCGGGTCGAGCTGCGCGACCTCGAGCTCGAGCGCCTTCAGCCGTTCCACGTCGCGGACGAATGCGGCGATCGCCTCGTCAACGGCCGCCGGGGAGTTCTGGTCGAGCAAGGCCTCGAGCCGGTGCGTGCGGTACCCCTCACCTTCCCAGCGCAGGATCTCCTCGGCCACGCGCGCCCGCCACGCCTCGACCGCCCGCCCCACGGTGACCGCGACATCGGCGAGGAACGCCCCGAACTCGTCCACCGCCGGCGCGGAAGGCGGACTCGCCCCTCCCCTCCCCGCCGCGGACGACGGCGCTCCGGCCGTCGCGGCGGGGGGGGCGCTCCGGGGGGGGCCGCGGCGCCGATCCCGAGCAGCCGCTTCGCCGCCTCGCCGTCGATCGGGGTGTCGTTCACGGCTTGATGGGCCATCAGCCGGTTCACCGCCCCCATCAGCTCGCGCACGTTGGTCAACGGCGCGTCCGCGACCGCCTCGAGCACACCCGGCCGGAAGCTCGCCCCCCGCTCCTCGGCTTTGCGCCGCAGGATGGCGACGCGAGTCTCGTAGTCGGGAGCGCCGATGTCCACTACCAGGCCGCCCGAGAGCCGGGAGATGAGCCGCGCGTCCAGGTCCCCGATCTCCAGCGGGGGCCGGTCGCTCGTGAGCACGATCTGGCGGCCTGCCGCCTGGAGCGCTTCGGTGAGGCGCAGCAGCTCCGACTGCATCTCCTTGCGGTTGCTCAGGAACTGGACGTCGTCCACCAGCAGCACGTCCACGTTCTGGAAGCGGCGGCGGAAGGCGTCCCCCTGCCCCGCGGCGACGGCGGCGTGGAACGCTTCAACCCACTCGTCCAGCGTCAGATACTCGATGTTGAGGCCGGGCGTGAGCTGCTTCGCGGTGTGGCCCACGCCCATGAGGAGGTGCGTCTTACCGAGGCCGGGGCCGCTGTAAACGAACAGCGGGTTGTAGGCTGAGCCGGGGTTCTCCGCGACCGTGCGGCCCGCCGTGGCCGCCAGCCGGTTCGCCGCGCCCACGACGAAGTTTTCGAAGGTGTATCTCGGGTTGAGGGCGCTGGTCACGCGGGGCTCCCCGCGGCGAGTCTTTTGAGCACGAGCTCGGAGATCCCCTTCAGCGTCTCGAACACCCCCGCGCCGTGCAACGCGTCGGCGCCGAAACTCGGCACGCCCCGGAAGTTCAGCGCGTCGTCCAGGTCCGCCGGCGCGAGGATCAGCTCCCGGGGCAGGTCCTGCTTGTTGTATTGCATGACCAGCGGCAGGCTGCGGACGTCCACGCCGTGCTCGAGCAGGTTGCTCTGCAGGTTCTGCAGGCTTTCCAGGTTCTCGTCGAGCTGCTGCGCCTGGCTGTCGGCCACGAACACGACGCCATCCGCCCCCTGTAGCACCAGGCGCCGTGTCGCGTTGTAGTAGACCTGGCCCGGGACGGTGTAGAGCTGGAATCGGGTCGAGAACCCGGAGATCTGGCCCAGGTCGATGGGCAGGAAGTCGAAGAAGAGGGTGCGGTCGGTCTGGGTTGCGAGCGACACCATTTGCCCGCGCCGTGAATCGGGGACGCGGTCGTAGACATAGTGCAGGTTGGTCGTCTTCCCTGAGCGGCCGGGCCCGTAGTAGACGATCTTGCAGGCGATCTCGCGCGCGGTGAAGTTGACCAGGGACACGGGCCCTACCTCCCAAACAGCGCGTTCAGGCTGTTGCCCAAGTCGCGCTCGAAGTCCGCCGCCAGCACCTGCTTCGGCACCTCCGGCTTGGGACTGGCCGCCCGCAGGTCGGCCGCCAACTGTCCAAAGAATAACTGCACCAGCCCGAGCGACGAAACATCGAGGTCGTAGACGACGAGCACGACCAGTCTCCCGCGGTTCGTCGGGACGGCCGCGAGGAAGATGCCGTGCCGCTCGCCCTGATGATTCAGCGCCGCGAACGGCGGCTGGTCGAGCTGCCGGGCGATCTCGTCAGTCGACGCCATGATCGCCGCGCCGAGCGCGGCCGCCGACATCACGTCCATGGCGCGGGAGAAGCCATGCTGGGCGAGCACCTGGCCCGCCGAGGTCATCACGAGCACCAAGCGCGCGCCGGCCTCCTGCACGAACCCGACCATGGGCTCGAGGGTCCAGGGCTCCACCGCGCGTGTCGTCACCCCACCCCCTCTGCCGCTCGCAACAGCTCCAGGCGCACGAGGCCCACGTTCACCTCGGGCTCGGCGACCGCCACGACCAGGAGCCCGGACGGCGCGGGGACTACGAGCAGCGCGCCGCGTTCCGCCTGCAGGTGCCAGAACAGGGTCGCGCCCACGCCGGCCGTCTCCATGGCGCGTCCCAGCCGCCGGGCGACGCTCGCCGCCAGCGCCGCGACTGCGGGGCCCTTGATCCCCTCCATCAGCTGCTCCGCAACCACGAGCCCGTCGTCGCCCGTGACGAGCATGGCGCCGCGCACGCCGCGGACGCGCGTGACGAGGTCGAGGGCGCGGGCGAAGCCTCCACCAGCCGGCGCGATGGTCACTGCCGCTCCAACCAGCGGCGTGCCGCGAGCGCCGCCCGCTGGGCGAGAATCGCGAGCCGCCCCATCGGCACCGAGCGGTCCCGCACGACCAGGAGCAGGGCGTTTCCGGTGGGGGGCGTCAGATGGACGTGCCCGATCGTCCCCTCGGCGGCGAGCCCCGTCCACGTGCCGAAGTCGAGCAGCTTCGCCGTGCGCGCGGCTTCCTGCGAGACGCCGGCGAGATATGCGGCCACTGCGTCGGTCACATCCCGGCCGTGGGGATCCTTGAGGCCGCCCCCCAGGACCCGGCCCGAGGGGTCGAGGAGCAGCAGACCTTCCTGCGCTCCTTCGAGGCCCGCGAAAACACGCGCCTCCTCGAGCGGCGCCGCAGCCGCGGGAGCCGCGGCCACCTCCTCGGTTGCTGCGGCGGCACCGGTGGCTGGGGCGCCGCCCCCCCCCCGTACCGCCGCCAGAGCCTGGACGATCGCGGGGTCGTCGGGCGCCGCCCGTCGCGCCGCCTCGAGGTGCGCCACCGCCTGTGCGAGGTCGCCAACCGTGAAATAGAGGAAGGCGAGCCCCTTCAACGCGCCCACGTGGGTCGGCGCGATGCGCAGCGCCATGTCCCACTCGTCGAACGCCCGCTCGTAATCGCGCTTGTCGGCGAGGACGCGGGCGTACAGGTCGTGCGCGTCGGCGAGGTGCGGGTGGCGCTCGAGGCCGGTCAGGGCCACCCGGTGGGCCGCCTCGAGCTGGCCTTTCCGGCGCAGCAACTCCCCAAGCCGGAGGAACAC
>QHVD01000371.1:0-3272 GCA_003222235.1 Gemmatimonadota bacterium
CTTCTGCCTCTGGGCCGCCACGGAGGCGATACCGCCTCGGAGGTCACAGAGACGGCGGTCGTTGAAGGAGCATTGCAATTGGCGGCCGCCTTGCCGATGGTCTCGTGACGTTGCAGGCGCCTAACGGGATGCGCTTAAGCTGCGGCGCCGGCACCCGCCGGCGGCACGGTGATCGAGATTACCACGAAGCCCGTCGGCGCACAAATGCAATTCTTCCCAAAACCGGGCGCCGTCAGCTTCAAGCGCTTGTTAGGTGGCAACAAGATACTCACTCTGGACCAGGCCGCTGGCGTAGTGGCGCGTCGCGACGTGCTTAAGAGGGATGTCCCGCGGCACTGCACCGAAGAGCGAAATGCCGCCACCGATGAGCACGGGAACGCGCGTGATGATGAGACGGTGAATGAGCCCGGCCTCAAGAAACCGCTGAATCGTGATCCCGCCATCCACGTAGATATGCCCGATACCCCGAGCTGCAAGCTGCGACACGATGTCGGCGGGAGCCCCCGACATTCGCTCCACCATAGCCCCGGGCGGTGTGGGGGCGAGGGGACGCGTACTGAGGACGACAACCGGCTTGTTCCCATACGGCCAGGAACCAAACGTCAAGACGGTCTCGAACGTCTTGCGGCCGATGACTAACGCATCTACCGTGGCTATGAACTCGTCGTAGCCGTGCGGCTCGCCACCGCCTGCCTCGAGGAAATCGAGATCACCGTTGGCTCGCGCGATGAAGCCGTCGAGGCTAGTGCCAACAAAGACGGATGCTTTCACTGCAGAGTCCTCACGTTGCCGCCTAACGGGATGCGCCTAAGCTGCGGCGCTGAGCTTGCACGTTCACAAACGTAATTCTACCTCAATGGGCGGGCGCCGTCAGCTTCAGGCGCGTGTTAGGCCGCTGGCTGGTAGAGACCGGGTACATAGGTGACACTCTAGACCGGGAACATGGGTGACACTAGACCATGGCAGACCTTGGCCGCGAGGGCAAGCATGCCGTGGCTGGAGACCGCACCCATGAACGAACGGGAACGCTTCATCGCCGACTTCCGTCTGGACCTCTACACCATGACGGAACTCTGTGCGCGGTACAACGTGGCCCGGAAGACCGGGTACAAGTGGCTCGACCGCATGGCGGAAGGCGGACGGGCGGCGCTGCGCGACCGCAGCCGGGCGCCGCACCACTGCCCGCACCGCATTGCCGCGGAGGTGGCCGAGCGGATCTGCGGCGCGCGCCAGGCGCACCCCAGCTGGGGGCCGCGGATGCTGCTCCAATGGCTGGCGCGACGGGCGCCGGACGTCGACTGGCCGGCCCCGAGCACGGCGGGCGATCTGCTCGCGCGCCGCGGGTTGGTGAAACAGCGGCGGCGCCGCCGGCCGCACTACCATCCGGGCGTGGTGGCGCCGGTGACGCACGCGCCCAATGACCTGTGGACCGCGGACTTCAAGGGCCACTTCCGGACCCGGGACGGAGTGTACTGCTATCCGCTGACGATCGCAGACCTCCACACCCGCTACCTGCTTACCTGCCAGAGCCTGCTCTCCACGAAAGGCCTCGGCGTGCGGGCCAGCTTCGAGCGGGCCTTTCGGGACTACGGCCTCCCGCGGGCGATCCGCACCGACAACGGCGTGCCGTTCGCGACCACCGGCATTCATGGCCTCTCGCAGCTCAACGTCTGGTGGATGCGCCTGGGCATCCAGCACCAGCGGATCCGCCCGGCGAGCCCCCAGGAAAACGCGGCCCACGAACGCATGCACAAGACGCTGAAGGCCGGTGCCATCCGCCCACCCCGGGGCTCCATCACCGCCCAGCAACGCGCCTTCAATAGCTTCCGCCGCGAGTACAACGACGAACGGCCGCACCAGTACCTGCGCGGCCGTTCCCCCAGCGATCGCTACCAGGTCTCGCCACGCCCCTATCCCGAGCACCTCCCCCCGCTCGAGTACCCGGGGCACTTCCTGGTCAAGCGGGTGACCAACGCCGGCACCTTCCGCTTCAAACACCGGCTGCTGTTCATCGCCAATGCCCTGAAGCAACATCACATCGGCCTGGAGGAGATCAACGACGGGATCTGGTCCATCTACTTCAATCGCGTGCTGCTCGCACGGCTCGACGAGCGCGACTATGTCATCCGGGACTGACACCCTACGACCCGCTGAGTGTCACCCATGTTGCCGGTCTTCTCTGTTACCTATGTTCCCGGTTGCTCATCCCTCACCCTCGAGGCCAGACGGCCGAAACACGATCAACAGAGCAATGGCCAGGACAGCGACCACAGCGGGAGCAACTGCTCCCGTCAGGACATAGCCAATCGAGGCGAGGAGACCCGCTCCTTCAACCACAGCCCATAAGACGATGGCAGCACCTCGCCTCTCGACGGTAGCCCAGTATGCATCTGGCGACTGGTCGAGCGGACGCTCCGGCACCCTCCGGCGTAAGACGGTAACCGTCACTGCCAAAAGGCCCACGCCTAGGCCAGCGAGCGCAACACCGAGGCTCGGCGTGCTTCCAAGCGCCGGCGATTGACGCACCCGGAGCAAGAGGAAGAAGGTCGCACCAACGAGCGCCAGTCCGGCCACCATGGCGCCGTGCATGATCCGGACGACACGAGCAAAGTCCGCGGGCTTAACGGGCTGGTTCATGTTGGATCCTCGTGGGAGCGGCCTAACGGAGCGCGCTTAAGCTGCGGGCGACTCGCCCGCCAGCGCATCCGTCGTTGAACGATACTTCGTGCCCGCCAGGGCACAACACTCCGCTTCCATTAGAGCGATCACCGCCCGTCAGCTTCAAGCACTTGTTAGGCGGCGCTTGCCACATCAGGGCACGCTCCAGAGTCGAACCGTCGTGTCACTCGCGACCGATGCCAGGAGGCGCCCGTCTGGGCTAAACGCGACACCGCTGACCTTGCCACGGTGGCCGGCGAGCAGCAGCGGTGCCCCCGACACGGTCAGCGTCCAGATCCAGACTTTATTGTCAAAGCTGGCGGCAGCAAGCCAATGAGTGTCCGGACTCACCGCAACCGCGTGCACCGAGTTCTGTGGGCCGCGCAGCAGCCGTTGCAAGCGCCACCCCTGCGTACTCCAGACTCCGATTGTCCCATCGCGACAGCCCGACACCAGAAGAGTGCCATCGCGCGCGAAGGCCAGGTCGTAGACACTGTCATCGTGCCCGCGGAGGATGCGCACCGGGCGTCCACTATGAGCATCCCAGATTCGGATCGTCCGATCGCGGCCACCCGAGACGATCAAGCGACCGTCGGGACTGACGCGCACGGCGT
>QHVD01000371.1:3335-3836 GCA_003222235.1 Gemmatimonadota bacterium
CACCGCCCCCAGCCGCCAGAAGCACACCGTCCGGGGCTAGCGCCACGGTCTCGACGGGGCCGGGATAGTACAGAGTACGGGGGGGTTGATCCAGCGGCCAGCGCCACACGTAGACCAGACTGTCGAAGCCGCCCACAACGAGCGTTGCGCCGTCCGCTGACCACGCTACCTCAGTGAAGTTCCTTCCGCGAAGGCGCACAACGATGGCCATGATGGGGAATGAGCGAACCACGACTATGCCACTGTTATCTGCGGACGCGAGCAGGCTTCCGTCGCGGCTGAAGGCGACGCCTTCGACCTGGCCTACATGGCCGTCTCGAAGTTCACGCGCGGGCCAAGGGGCATCTTGCGCGCGCCCGGTCGTCACGAAGAGAGCAAGGGCCCAGGCGGCGCCTCCAATCATCCGCGACGCTCCCCAGCAGGTTGCCGGAGCTCCCAGAGCACATTGAGAATGAGCCAGCGTCCGCGCCAGCGAACCAGATGGAGGTAGTCGATCCACCC
>QHVD01000371.1:3945-4399 GCA_003222235.1 Gemmatimonadota bacterium
AGCTCTGTGCCGCCCATGTTGCCGATCCAGGCATTGCCCAGAGTATCGGAATACATGATCCGCTTCGCCAACTCCGGGTGCAGGGCCTCCGCCATCCGATCACCGTCGGCCGAGTACCAACCCGCGATATAGTCGAGAGCGGCGTTACGGATGCCCAGCGAATCGTCGTGGCTCTGGGCACGGACTAGTTGGGGCCCGGCGGCGAGGAGAATCAGAGTGAGGAGCGAGCGCAGGCGCATGGGACAATCCCCTAAGACGTGATGGGCGATGACCAACGGGTCATGTGTTAGACGCGCGGAGGCAGGGCAAAGGTTGCAGGCGGCCGCCTAACGGGCCGCGCTTAAGCTGCGGCCTGCGGCGGCCGCAGACAAGATAAATCCGCTCCCTATCAAGCGGCCGCCGCGGGCCGACAGCTTCAAGCGCATGTTAGACGGCCAAGCCTCGGGAGGATTCG
>QHVD01000372.1 GCA_003222235.1 Gemmatimonadota bacterium
ACCAAAGACGGACGGCGTATCCACGTGGAATTCGTCAGCAATGTGTATCGGGTTGACGACACCAAGGTGATCCAATGCAACATCCGCGACATTACCAAGCGGAGACTCACAGAGGAGGCTCTCCAGTTGGAGCAGATCAAGACGTTGAACGCCGATCTGGAAGAACGCGTTCGGGCCCGCACCAGTGAGCTGACCGCCTCCCTCCACGAACGCGACGTGCTGCTGCAAGAGGTCCATCACCGCGTCAAGAATAACCTGCAAGTCATCTCCAGCCTCATCAACATGCAGATGCGAAGGCTCGAGGCGGGCACGAGCAGGGATGCGCTTGAAGCGTGTCAAACGCGCGTTCAGACGATCGCGCTGATACACCAGACGCTCTACCAAGCAAGGGACTATGCTCGGGTTCCCTTCTCGGAGTATGCGCAGAGTCTCGCGAGCAACGTATTCCACGCAACCGGGGTCTCCCCGACGAAGGTCTCGCTGGATCTGGCGATCGGCGACGTGGCCCTCCCGGTCGATAAGGCGATTCCGTGTGGGCTGCTGCTCAACGAGCTCATCACCAACGCTCTCAAGCACGCGTTCAACGATGGCCGCTCGGGGACGATACGAGTCGCGTTGGGAAGGATTGACGGCGGGCGGCTTCGCTTGACGGTGAGCGATGATGGCGTCGGCTTGCCTCAGGGATACGACGTCCGGAACTCCGAGTCACTGGGCCTGCAGCTCGTCTCCACGCTGTCGGACCAACTCGACGCGGAGCTCGAGATTGACGGCCGAGGGGGAGCGACCTTTCAGCTGACCTTTCCCGCGGAGAATTGATCGATGCTCGCCGATCGAGCGCGTTCCGTCCTGATCGTGGAAGACGAACGGATTGTCGCGAAGGACCTGCAGCAGACGCTCGCGGGCATGGGATACGACCCGTTCGCCATCGCGTCCTCGGCGGAGGAGGCAGTCGCGCGTGCATCCGAGCGGTGCCCGGACGTCGTCCTGATGGACATCCGCATCAAGGGGAGGCGCGATGGCGTCGAGACTGCCGAGATCCTGCGACAGCGGTTCCGCGTTCCGGTCGTGTACCTGACCGCCCTCGCCGACGACGGAACGATTGACCGGGCCAAGAAGACCGAGCCGTATGGCTACTTGCTCAAGCCGGTGAACTCGGCCGCGCTCCGGAGCGCGATCGAACTCTCACTGTACAAGCACGAGATGGAGAAGAGGCTCCGCGAGCGGGAACGATGGTTCTCCACCACGTTGCGTTCGGTCGCCGACGCCGTCATCACCGTCGACCTCGCCGGAAACGTGAGCTTCATGAACCCGGTCGCCGAGCAGCTGACCGGCGTGAAGCTGCAAGACGCGCTGGGGCGACCGGCGCGCGCGATCATGCGGTTGGATCCGAACCATTCGTCGCCCCTGGACGAGGCCCTGGAACAGGGCAAGACAACACATATGCAGGAGTCCGAGGTCGAAAACGGCACCGGCGCGAACCGGGTCATGAGCGACAGCGCCGCACCGGTCGTCGACGAGGGACAGCTCCTTGGGGCCGTCATGGTGCTCCGCGACGTCACCGAGCAGAAGCTGCTGCAGAAGAAGCTTGAACTTTCAGACCGTCTGGCATCGCTGGGCACCATGGCGGCAGGAGTTGCGCACGAGCTGAACAACCCGCTGGCCGTGGTCGTCGCGAACGCGTGGCTTGTCGGCGAGGAGATGACCCGTGCGCTCGCGGAGCTCCGTGAGGGGCACGTGCCGAGGGCGGAGACACTCCATCGACTCGAAGAGGCCGTGGCGGCACAGTCGGAGCTGCAGGCCTCCGCCAGCCGCGTCGGCCGCATCGTGGCCGATTTGAAGACGTTCATTCGGCCCGCGCAGCAACCTGCGGGCGTGGCGGACGTCGCCCGCTCGATCGCGTGGGCGGTGCGCGCCACGTCACACGAGCTTCAGCATCGCGCCCGCGTCGTCACGGAAGCCGGAAAGGTCCCACCGGTCGCCCTCGACGAAACGAAGCTCGGCCAGGTGCTCGTTAACCTCTTGCTGAACGCGGCCCATGCTATCGCGCCGGGCGCCCTGGACACGAACACCGTCTCGGTGACCGCGCGCCCAGCCGCGGAAGGCCGCGTCGTCATCGAAGTGCGCGACACGGGCTGTGGGATGGCGCCCGAAGTGCTGAAGCGTGTTTTTGAGCCCTTCTTCACGACCAAGCCGGTGGGCATGGGGACCGGCCTGGGCCTCGCGATTTGCCACGGCATCGTCGCGTCGGCGGGCGGGGACCTCCAGGTCGAGAGTCACGTTGGCGAAGGCAGCGTGGTTCGCGTGGTTGTGCCAGTCGTAAAGACGGCACCACGGGCAGCGCCAGCGGCGGTCGAACCGGCGACGGACCGCCGTGGCCGCATCCTCGTGATCGACGACGAGGACACG
>QHVD01000373.1 GCA_003222235.1 Gemmatimonadota bacterium
AAGCCCACGAAGTGGGACTTGAGCGGCGGGAGCACCGGCTATTTCTCGGTGTACGCGCCGAACCACGATGTCGTCGTGGGCGGCGGCGGCGACCTGTTTGGCGCGGTCGTCGGATCGACCATCACGGCGTCGGGCGGCTCCCGGCTCCACTACGACGAAGCCTTGGCGCAGCAGCCCAGCAACCTCCTGACCGCGGTCACCGGGTCCTGGGCGCAGCTGGGCGCCAAGTAAGGTTTTCTACTTGCTCCACGAAACCGTGGCTGCGTCGGTCGCAGGCTGGAGCGACTGCAGGTAGGTCACGAGCTTCCAGACGGCGTCGGGTGGAAGGATCCCGCCGAACGCGGGCATGCCGCGCGGGCGGCCGTAGAAGATCGAGTGAAACATCGCGCCGTCCGCGCCGCCGTAGCGCCAGCGGCCGTCGGCCAGGCTTGGGCCCACCGCCCCGACCGCCCCGCCCCCATGACAGCCGTCGCAGTTGAATGCGGCGAACAGCTTCTCCCCTTCTTGCGCCGACTTCTTGTCTCCCTGGAAAGGATTCTCGAGCTTGCCCGCGGGCGGAGCAGCGCCGCCCGCGAAGATGTGCTGCTCGTAGAGCACCGAGGGCGGCGCGGGCTGCTGCGCCGACGTTACCCAAAGGGCGAGGAACGGCGCCGCTGCTACAGCGCGAACAGCCATATGATACCTCCCAGGCTCGTGTGCCGCGCGATGTCCGGCATGAAGCCGGCGGGCGGCCTCACGTCCGCCGGATCGTCGGAGCGGACGTCGCCCGACAAGAGAAACCAATCGCCGCCGAACCCGGCGTAGACGGCGACGTACTGCCGGCGGTCGGGACCCGTGAACGTGATGGGATTCCCAACCACTCCCGACCCCACCTTGAACTTCCAGAGCACGGCGCCGCTCTTCGCGTCGGCCGCCTTGAGCCAGCCGTCCAGCGTACCGTAGAACACCAGGCCGCCGGCCGTGGCGAGGGCGCCGCTCCACACCGGATACGGCTCCCGGATCTCCCACAGCTTCTTGCCGCGCGCGGCGTCCCAAGCGATGAACGCGCCCAGGTGGCCGCCCGGACCGGGCTTGTACGGCGCGCTCACGCCCATATAAGGCGTCCCAGCGAGATAGGTGACCGGCGCCGTCTGATAGTCCATGCACATGTTGTTCGTGGGGACGTAGAACAGCCCGGTCTGGGGCGAGTAGGCGGCGGGCTGCTGGTTCTTCCCGCCCTCGAGGGTGGGACAGATGTCCGTCACGTTCCCGCGGGATGCGCCCGTGAGCTTCGTGGAATCGAGCTCCGGGCGGCCGGTCGCGAGGTTCACCCGTCTCGCCCAGTTCACGGCCACGTACGGCTCCGCCACGAGCACCTCCCCGGTCGCGCGGTCGATCGTGTACGCGAAGCCGTTCTTGTCGAAGTGGACGAGCACCTTGCGCCGGCGACCCTTGATCGCGAGGTCGGCGAGGATCATCTCCTGCACCGAGTCGTAGTCCCAGTTGTCCGCCGGCGTGAACTGGTAGGCCCAGATCAGAGCCCCGTCGCCGGGGCGGCGCGCCAGGACGCTCGTCGCCCACTTGTTGTCCCCCGGACGCTGCTCGGCATTGTACGGCGCCGGATTGCCGGTGCCGTAGTAGAGCAGGTCGAGCGCCGGATCGTAGGAGAGCCATCCCCACACCGGCGCGCCGCCGTGCTTCCAACCGTCCGGCGGCCAGCTGGTGCGCGCGAGATCCCTGCCCCGGTCGTAAAACGGCTTGAAGGTCTCCGGGCCGGCCAGCACGTCGGCGTCGGGGCCAGCGTTATAGGCGGTCCACGCGATCCGGCCGGACTCGAGGTCGAGCCCCTTCACCCAGCCGCGCACCCCGTACTCGCCGCCCGAAGTCCCCACAATGACTCGATCCCGGACCACGAGCGGCGCCATCGGCGTCGATTCGCCCTGATTGACGTCCGCCACTCGGGTCTTCCAGAGCTCCTTCCCCGTGGCCGCGTCGACCGCGACGGTGTGGCCGTCGAGCAGGTTGTACACGATCTTGCCCTGCGCGTAGAACGCTCCGCGGTTGATCACGTCGCAGCAGGCGATGCCGATCGCCGCCGGGTTCACGTACGGGCGGTATTTCCACTTGAGCGGGTAGCCCTCCTCGGTCAGGTCGAAGGCGTAGAGGACGTTGGGGTAGGGAGTCACCACGTACATCGTGTTGTTGACGACGAGCGGTTGTCCCTCGTGGCCGGCCAGCACGCCCGTGGAGAAGCTCCAGGCCGCCCGCAGCCGCTTCACGTTGGCCGTGTTGATACCGGTCAGCCCACTGTAGCGGCTCGCGGCATAGTCCTTGGCGGGCATCGTCCACTGGCCGTCCTCCTGCACGACCGGCGCCGCGCCCAACATCACGATCAGACTCGTCACGTAACCCATGCGACGCTCCTCCGCTACTGGCTGCGGCGCACCAACACCTCGATCAACGCCCGGATGGCCCTCCCCCGGTGCGACACATGTTGCTTGGCCGCCGGCGGCGCCTCGCCGAACGACTTGCCGAGGTCGGTCGAGAAGAACAGCGGGTCGTAGCCGAAGCCGCCCGTGCCGCGCGGCGCCGTGAGGATGCGGCCTTCACAGGTGGCCTCGACGAGCTGCGGCTTGGAGTGCGGCGTCTCGAGGAACGCGACGACCGCGCGGTAGCGCGCGGTGCGGCGCTCGGCGGGCAGGCCCGCGAGCCGCTCAAGCAGGAGCGCGTTGTTCGCCGCCTCGCCCTCTCCAGCGCCGTGCAGCTGCGCCCAGCGCGCCGAGAACACGCCCGGCGCTCCCTCCAGCGCATCGACCTCGAGCCCCGAGTCCTCGGCGAGCGTCGGCAGGTTCGCCCGCTTCGCGAAGTAACGGGCCTTCGCCACCGCGTTCTCGCCGAGGCTCGTCCCCTCCCCCAGCTCGCGCTCCTCCGGGAGCCGCTCGAGAAATTGCTCCGCCGGAAACACGAGCTGGAACGGGAGCCCGGCGAACGCC
>QHVD01000032.1:0-28466 GCA_003222235.1 Gemmatimonadota bacterium
TCGGCCTCGGCGACCAGCACGCGCCGGACCTCCGGGTCACGCTCGCCGGTGACGAACGGCACATCGGGCTTCGCGATCCCCGCCTTCTCGCGAGCGATGGAGGCGAGGTCGAAGCCGAGGTAGTCGGTGTGCTCCCGGGCGATCTTCGTCACGACGGCGACGAGCGGCGTGATCACGTTCGTGCTGTCGAGCCGCCCGCCCAGGCCCACCTCGATCACCGCGATGTCCACCCCGCGCGCCGCCAGGTCGGCGAAGGCGATGGCGGTCGTGGCCTCGAAGAAGCTCGCCCCCAGGCGCTCGATGTGGGGCTCGAGCACGCTCGCCCACTCGGCGAATGCGTCCTCGCTGATGGGCACACCGTCCACCACCACGCGCTCGCGGACCGAGACGAGGTGCGGCGACGTGTACACGCCGACGCGGAAGCCCCGCGCCGCGAGCGCCGCGGCGGTGAACGCACAGGTCGAGCCCTTGCCGTTCGTGCCGGCGACGTGCACGCAGGGGAAATGACGTTCGGGGTGACCCAACACGTCGAGGAGCCCCTCGGTCGGTCCGAGGCTCCACTTGATGCGGCTCCCTTGTCGCGCGAAGAGAAAGCGGCAGGCGTCTTCGAAGGACAGCCCCACTCTGGTCAGTCGGCGGCCTCCGCCGGTTGCCGGCCGGCCATGTGCCGCAGCAGCTGAGCGGTGGTGTCCCGCAGCTCGCTCCGCGGCACCACGGCGTCCACCATCCCGTGCTCGAGCAGGAATTCGGCCGTCTGGAAGCCCTCCGGCAGGTCCTGCCCAATCGTCTGCTTGATCACCCGCGGCCCCGCGAACCCTATCACCGCCCCCGGCTCGGCCAGGATGACGTCCCCCTGCATCGCGTAGGACGCCGACACCCCTCCGGTGGTCGGGTTGGTGAGGATCGAGATGAAGGGCACGCGCGCCGCGCGTAGCCGGGCGACCTCTACGGACGTCTTGGCCATCTGCATCAGGGACAGCACCCCCTCCTGCATGCGGGCCCCGCCCGACGCCGAGACGACGACGAGCCCGATCCGCTTCTCGACCGAGCGGCGCGTCAGCCGGGCGAGCTTCTCGCCTACGACTGACCCCATCGAGCCTCCCATGAAGCTGAAGTCCATCACGGCGAGGTCGATCGCCATCCCGTCCAGCCGGGCGTACCCGCTGCGGAGCGCCTCGAGCGGCCCTGCCTTCCTCACGGCGGCCTCCAGGCGGTCCCGGTAGCTCTCGAAGTTGAGGGGATCGGCGGACCGGAGCGTGCCGTCGAGCTCGTGCCACGAGCCTTCGTCCACCAGCAAGTCGATGTACTCCTGCGCGCTGATACGGCGGTGATGCCCGCAGTTCGGGCAGACGTTCAGGGCCCGGACGAAGCGGTCCTTGATGTCGATGTGCCCGCACTCGTCGCATTTCTCCCAGGCGTCGGCTGGAATCTCCAGCTTGGCCCGTTCGGCGGTGCGGGGCTTGCGCTCTTTTTTGAACCAGGCCATTCGCGCCATAGGATGTGTTCTCGAAGGCGACAATTTGGGAGCGCCCGGGGGCGGGCGCCAGCCCAACCGCGTAACTCCTTGTTACGACTCAGCGTAGCCTGACTGGCGTGACTCGCGCGCCACCCGCAGCGCGATGCCCACCGCGAGCGCGCAGGTGAGCATGAACGAGCCGCCGTAGGAGAAGAACGGCAGCGGGATCCCGGTGATGGGAAGCAAGTTCACCGTCATCCCCACGTTCTCCACGATGTGCGTGAACAGCAGTCCCGCGATCCCGAACACGCACAGGCTGGAAAAGGGATCGGCGGCGCGGCGCGCGACCCGCAGCAGAATGAGGGTGAACGCCGCGAACAGCGCCAGCGCCACGAGGACCCCCAAGAACCCGAGCTCTTCCCCCACCACCGGGAAGATGAAGTCGGTGTGCTGCGCGGGGAGGAAGGCGAGCCGCTTCTGAGGACCGTGGGTGAACCCCTTCCCGAACAGGCCCCCTGCGCCGATGGCGATCTTGGACTGGATCACATGCCACCCGGTGGCGCGCGGATCGACTTCGGGGTTGAGAAACGCGAGCAGCCGGTTCTGCTGATAGGGCGCAAGCCGCCGCCAGAAGGGCACGGCGATGACGCCCATGAAGACGTTCGCGAGCATTACCGTCAGCCCCTCCCACACGTACGGCCGCCACCACAGCAGCAACGCGAAGAGGAGAATGATCCAGGCGCCCCATGCGACCGTCGAGAACGCGAGGATCAAGCCGATCGCGGGCGAGCCGAGCAGCAGCAGCAGCGAGGGCTTGGTGCCCGCCCAGAAGAGCATCGCAAACAGCACCGTGATGAAGACGATCGCGCTCCCGAGGTCGGGCTGCAGAATGACGAGGAGGATCGGGACGCCGGCGATGAGGCAGGGAGGGACCAGCTCCCGGAGGGTCGCGGGGGCCTCCCGCCGCTCGGCCAGCCAGCGGGCGAGCATCAGCACCACCGCGAGCTTCGCGAGCTCGGACGGCTGTCCCAGCCGCAGGTTGCCGATCGTGATCCACGAGCGCGTGCCCGCCGCCGTGCCGCCGCCGCTTCCCACCATGAGGGTCACCACGAGCACGAGCAGGGCGACGGCGTACGCGTACGGCGTCGCCCACTCGAGCAGCCGCGGGGAGACGCGGAAGATCAGGATCAACGCGACGAGCCCCACGGCGAGCCAGATCAGCTGTTTGTGCCAGATCGTGGCGACGAACGTGGGGACGTCGGTCTGGCCGGCGGAATACAGGGCCGCCAGGCCGTACAGCGCGAGGGCGAGGGCGGCGCCGGCGAGCGGCTTATCGATTTCGCGGAGGCGGGGTCGCACGGGTCGTGTCCGGCGGCATGGTCGTGGTGTCGGTGACCGTCGTGTCTTGCTCCGGCGGGCCGGGGAGGACCTGCATCGGGTGGGGCGCGGTGTCCGTGGGCAACACGAGCCGGAGGTTCGACGCCACGGTGGTGTCGCCGCCCAGGTAGCGCGCGATCACGCGCGTGACGAGCGGCGCCACGTAGGGACCTTCGCGGGCGAACTCCACGATCGCGCCCACGACGATCTCCGGCTTATCCGCCGGAGCGAAGCCGATGAACCAGCCATGCGCCGGGCCGTGCGGGTTCTGCGCCGTACCCGTTTTGCCGGCGATCGTGAGCGTGCTGTCGTAGCGACGTGCGCCGCGGGCGGTGCCGCGCTCCACCACGTTGATCAACGCCTGCCGCAGGCCGGCGAGCTGATCCGGGGTGAGGTCGAGGCTCATGCTCGAGTTCGCGAGCGGGTGCACCAGGTACGGCGTCCGCGCCCGCCCGTCGCTCGCTAGCATCTGATAGAAGCGAACCATGTTCACCAGCGTCTGCGCGTTCTCCCCCTGGCCGATGGCGAGGTTCAGCGTCACCGCCGAGGTCCAGCGGCGCGGGCCGTAGAAGCGGTCGTAGTAATCGGTCCCGGCAGGGAACTTCGGCAGCACCTCGCCTGGGAGGTCGATTCCCGTGCGGGCGCGGAACCCCCAGGCGCCGGCCTCTTCGAGCAGTGACGTGAGGCCGACCTTGAGACCGAGCTGGTAGAAGTACACGTCGCAGCTCTGCGCGATGGCGTCCGTCAGCGTCAGCTCGCCGTGCCCCCCGGGCGACCAGCAGCGGAAGAAGCGATTGCCGTATTGCAGCCCGCCCCGGCATGGGATCGGCATGCGGCTCCGGAAGGTCACGAGCCCGCGCTTCAGGGCGATGGCCGCCACCGCGAGCTTCCAGGTCGAGCCGGGCGGGTAGGAGGCCTGGATGGTGCGGTCCATGAGCGGGTGGCTCTCGCTCTCGCTGAGGCGGCGCCAGTAGTCGGGATCCACGCCGCCGACGAAGGCGTTGGGATCGAACCCGGGCGCGCTGTACAGCGCCAGGGTCTCCCCCGTATTGGGGTTGAGCGCGAGCAGCGCGCCGCGCCGTCCCGCGGGGAAGATCTGCGCGACATAGCGCTGCAGGTCGAGGTCGATGGTGGTGCGCAGCGCCTTCCCGGGCGCCGGCCGCAGCGTCGAGGCCGCGCCCGCCTCCCGCACCACGTGGCCCAGCGCGCTCACTTCGACGAAGCGCACGCCGTCGGCGCCGCGCAGCGAGTCGTCGTACTCGCGCTCCAGCCCGTCCTTCCCCACGAGCCCGCCGAGGCGCACGGCAGCCCAGCGGCGCTGTCCCCGCTCCGTTTCGGTCACTTCACCGACGTATCCCACGAGGTGCGCGATGAGGCCCGAGTCGGGGTAGTGGCGCTTCGGCTCCGGCTGGATCAGGAGCCCCGGCAGGACCAGCCGCCGCTCTTCGAGCGCGGCGACCACGTCAAACTTGGCGTTGGGCAGCACCGTGACGGGCAGATAGGGCGCCCGCCGAAACCGGACCAGGACGCGCTCGACGCCGGCACGGTCGAGCTTCACGACCGGCGCGAGGCGGGCCAGCGCGGCGCGCAGAGAATCCTCGCCGGCGGGAAGGAGCGAGACCGTGTACCCCGGCACGTTCTCGGCGAGGACCTTGCCGTTGCGGTCCGTGATGATGCCGCGCGGCGCCGGGAGCGGGATCGGGCGCAGCCGATTCGTCTCGGACTGCAGCTGGTACTTGCCGTGCTCGAGGATTTGCGTTCGAAAGAACGCCAGCATGACTACGCCCAGCACCGCCCAGACGACGTTGCGCGCGACGCGCCAGCGCCGGTCGAGCAGATACGGGTGAAACGACTGCGTCATGTCTCGCTCAGACGGATCGCCAGATGGCGCCCGAACAGCCACAGCACCGTCACGCCCACGAGCGCCGTCGTGAAGCTTTGCAGCGGCGACCACACCAGCAGCTCCCACCCCAGGAGCCCGCCCTTGAGCTGCCCCGACGCGAGCGCGATGATGAGGTTGCGACACCACGTGCCGGCGAAGAACAGGCACGCGTTCACGAACAGGTTTTCCGCGAAGAAGACCGTCTTGCCCCAGGCCGAGAGATAACCGACCAGCGTCTGCGCCAGCGCCTGCGCGCCGAACGAGGCCGGCGAGAGCGCGTCCCGCAAGAGGCCCACCAGAAAGCCGACGCCGGCGCTCGGGCCCGGCTGCGCGCGCATCGCGTAGATCAGCATGGCGACGAGCAGAAAGTCCGGAGCGATCCGGTCGTCGCCCAGACGGCTGCGCACGGAGAAGTGCAGCGCCACGAGCGCCGCGACGACCACGACGAAGCGGAAGCCGTCGCTTCGTCTCATGGCGCATCGCCTCCCGACTGGAACACCGCCCGCGGGTCGCCGTGGGGAGCGCCGGTCAGGATCATCACGTGCGTGACCCCGGCCGGCTGGACCGCCGGGCGGACCAGATACGTCCGCTCCCATCCCTCGGCCTCGCCCGCCACGCCAACGACGACGCCGACCGGGATCCCGCGCGGCAGCACCCCGCCCAGACCCGAGGTCAGGATCCGCGTCCCGTCGAGGACCTGCTGGCGGTAGGCGACGCCCCCAAGCTGGAGCAGCCACACCCGCGGGCCTTCGGTGCCGTGCGGGGCGACGATGCCGTACACGCTTCCGTCTTCCGCCATCGCGCTCGCCCGGAACTCGGGATGGGCCCACGTGACGACCACGCTCGTCTCGTCATCCACCGTGGCCACCATGCCGACGAGCCCCTCCGGGCTCACCACGGCCGACAGGGGCTTCACCCCCTGCTTCGCGCCCGCGGAGACGAGGAACGTCAGCGTGTTCGTCGGGTCCGCCTGGTGCAGCACTTCCGCAGGGATATAGCCCGACCTGAGCCGCACGCCGAGTCCGAGGAGGCCCCGCAACCGGGCGTTTTCACTCCGCAGTTCGGGAAGGAACGTGGCGGCGAGCGCGGCGGAGTCCCGCTGCGCCAGCACCGCGTCGTAGCGCTGCAGCGACGCGGAGACGAGGTCGGTCTGCCGCTGGAGCGTGAGGAACGGAGCGAGCACGGTTCGTTGCAGCGCCGCCGCGAACCGGTCGCGAGCGCGGTCGGGGAGGCTCATCGCGGCGAGCGAGAGCAGCACGCACCCCAGGAAGACGAGGGTATCGGCTCGTGACGTGTAGCGGTCCGCTCCGAGCGCCATCGCCTCAAGTCGTCAAGACGTTGTGGTATTTCTCCGGGTCGTCGAGGATTCGACCCGTCCCCCGCACGACGCAGGTCATGGGGTCCTCGTCGAGGTGGATCGGCAGCCCCGTCTCCTGCTGGAGCAGCACGTCGAGGCCGCGGATCAGCGCGCCGCCGCCCGTCATCACGATCCCCCGATCCACGATGTCGCTCGCCAGCTCGGGCGGAGTGATCTCGAGCGCCCGCCGCACCGCATCCACGATCTGCTGAATCGGCTCCTGCACCGCTTCCCGGATCTCGCTCGAGTGCACGCGCACGATCTTCGGGATCCCCGACACGAGGTCGCGGCCTTTGACCTCCATCTCGCGCTCCTCGCCCACGGGCGCCGCGGAACCGATCTGGATCTTGATCTGCTCGGCGGTCGGCTCGCCGATCAGGAGGTTGTAGTTCTTGCGCATGAACTGCACGATCGCCTGGTCCAGCTCGTCGCCGCCCGTCCGGATCGACGTGTCGGACACGATCCCGGAGAGCGCGATCACCGCGATCTCCGTCGTGCCGCCGCCGATGTCGATCACCATGTTCCCGGTCGGGGTCTCGACGGGGAGCCCCACCCCGATCGCGGCGGCCATCGGCTCCGCGACCATGTACACCTCTTTCGCCCCGGCCGACTGCGCGGAATCGCGCACCGCGCGCTTCTCCACCTCGGTGATCCCGCTCGGCACGCACACGATCACCTTTGGCTTGACGCGGAACAGGTGCCGGTCGATGATCGTCTTGAGAAAGAAGCGCAGCATCTTCTCCGTCACGTCGAAGTCGGCGATCACTCCGTCCTTGAGCGGCCGGACCGCCAGAATGCCGTCGGGAGTGCGACCGAGCATGCGCTTCGCCTCGAGGCCGATCCCCTTGATCTTGCCGGTGGACTTCTCGATTGCGACGACCGAGGGCTCGTTGAGCACGATGCCCTCCCCCTTCACATAGATGAGCGTGTTGGCCGTGCCGAGATCGACGGCGATTTCATTTGCCGGGCTCCAGGCACCGAGCTTCCAATTCGGCCAGTGTAGAGGCACGAGTCGTCGGGTGAAAGGGTGGTTAGGCAGGCGCGGCGCACGAGCGCCTCAAGCTAATGAAAAGCGTAACTTCAAGCAAGGCTGATGCTTGACGCCTCTTGCGGCGGGGGCTAGCGTTCGCCCATGCGATCCGCCCGCGCTGCCGAAGTGGCCGTCGTCAGCCTCGACCGTTGCGACCGCTGCGGGCTGTGCCTGCCGCTTTGCCCGCCGGCGGCGATCCACCTCGACCTCGCCGCTCTGGTCATCGACCGCCAGGCCTGCACCGGGTGTCGCAAGTGCATCGCGCCCTGCCCGGTCGGCGCGCTCTCCATCGTTCATGCCTGACGTGGACGTGCTGGTCATCGGCACCGGCCCCGCGGGCGCGGTCGCGGCATGGGAAGCGAAGCGAGCGGCTCCGGAGCTCGACGTCGTGCTGCTCGAGCGCGATCCGGCCGTCGGCAGTCCCGTGCGCTGCGCCGAAGGCGTGGGGGACCGAGGGCTGCGGGAGTTTGCGTCTCCCGAGGGCGCCTCGTGGGTGGCGCGCAAGATTGCGCGCGTGATCTTCGTCGCGCCGGATGGCACCGAGGCGAGGGTCGCCGAGCGCGACGTCTGCTGGATCCTTGACCGCACCCGCTTCGACCCGTTTCTCGCCTCCCAGGCCGCGGCCGACGGCGCAGCCGTGCTGGTGGGCACGGAAGCCACCGGGATGGTCCCGGCGCGCCAGGGAGGTTGGGAAGTGCGGGTGCGGGACGCCCACGGCGAAGCCGTCTACCGCGCCAGGGTGGTGATCGGCGCGGACGGCGTGGAGGCGATGGTGGGCCGCTGGGCGGGGCTGGACACGCGGGTCGCCGCGCGCGACATGGAGTCCTGCGCCCAGTACGTGCTCGAGGGGATCGCCTTCGATCCGGACGCGATCTACCTGCAGTTCGGCGGCCGGATCGCGCCGGCCGGCTAT
This sequence comes from Gemmatimonadota bacterium, assembly GCA_003222235.1. Lineage (GTDB taxonomy): Bacteria > Gemmatimonadota > Gemmatimonadetes > Gemmatimonadales > GWC2-71-9 > AG12. The sequence goes on from QHVD01000032.1 coordinate 8,016, forward strand.
GCCTGGGTCTTCCCGAAGGGCGTCGGGATCGCGAACGTGGGCCTCGGCATGGTCGCGCTGAGGGGGGACGGCCGGAGCGCGCGCGAGTACCTGGACGCCTGGGTCGCCCGGCGCTACCCGAACGGCGTACGCGTCGGCGGGACCGTGGGGGGCGTGATCGTGCACACGACGCTGCGGCGCATCTGCACCGACGGGATGATGGCGGCGGGCGACGCGGCGCACATGATCAATCCCCTTTCGGGTGGCGGGATCGTCAACGCCATGAAGTCCGGCCGGCTCGCCGGCCGCACCGCCGCGGCCGCGATCCGGGAAGGAGATACGAGCGAGCGACGCCTCGCGGCCTACCACCGGGCCTGGATGGCGCTGCTCGGCGAGGATCACCTGAAGTACTACCGCATCAAGCGGGCGATCGAGGATCTCGACGATGCCTTCTTCAACGGCCTGGCACGCACCGTGAACGCGATCCCACAGCAGCAACGCACGCTGGGCCGGATCTTCGCGCACGCGCTGGTGCGGCATCCGCAGCTGATTCCGGTGGCGGCGCGCTTCTTCGTTTGAAACGTCGGATGTCAGACGTCAGACGTCAGACGTCAGACAAAGGCTCGGCTTGCTGATGTCTGACGTCTGACATCTGACATCTCTCAAGGAGCCCCATTGCTGAGTATCGATCTCACCGGTAAGCGCGCCCTCGTCGCCGGGGTGGCCGACGACGCAGGATACGGCTTTGCCATCGCCAAGGCCCTCGCGGAGGCGGGCGCCACCGTGTGCACGGGAACGTGGCCGCCGGCGCTCAACATCTTCCTGAACCTGCTCGAGCGCGGCAAGATCGACGACGCGCGCCGCATGTCGGACGGCAGGCTCTTGAGCTTCGAGAAGATCTACCCGCTGGACGCGGCCTACGACGCGCTCGCGGACGCGCCCGAGGAACTCCGCATGAGCAAGCGCTACAGGGACGCGGGAGACTTCTCGCTGTCGGGGCTCGCCCAGCGCCTGGTGCAGGACTTCGGCGAGCGGCCGCTCGACATCGCCGTCCACTCGCTCGCCAACGGTCCCGAAGTGAAGAAGCCGCTGCTCGAAACGAGCCGCAGCGGCTACCTCACCGCGGTGAGCGTCAGCGCCTACTCCCTGGTCTCGATGGTCGCGCGGCTCGCCCCGCTGATGCGGCCCGGGGGCGCGTTCTTGTCGCTGACGTACCTGGCGGGCGAGCGGGTCGTGCCAGGATACGGCGGCGGGATGTCCTCGGCGAAGGCGGCTTTGGAGAGCGACACCCGGACGCTCGCGTTCGAGGCCGGTCGCAAGTTTGGGCTGCGGGTGAACACGATTTCCGCCGGGCCGCTCGCGTCGCGCGCGGCGAGCGCGATCGGGAAGATCGAGAAGATGGTGGAGTACTACGCGGCGAATGCACCGCTCACCGAGCCCCTCACGGCTGGGGACGTGGGCGCCACGGCGGCGTTCCTCGCGAGCCCGCTGGCGAGCGGAATCACCGGCGCGACGATCTACGTGGACAAGGGATACCACGCCATGGGCGTCGCGGTGGGCGCGGGAGAGGTGCTGTGATGGCGGGATGCGGGATGAGCGGGATGCGGGAGGCGGGATGCGGGATGGGTCACTTACGCGACCTTGTCTAACGCATCCCGCATCCCCCATCCCGCATCCCGCGTCTTAGAAGACTCGTCCCCACCGCGCATCGGTTCGCCACGTGCGCCACGAGCGCTCCCAGCGCCCCGAGCAGATCGTCCCGCAGGCCGAACGGAACGCTCCCACAGTCCCACACGTATACGGGGACGCGCGGCAGGCCCAGTGCCCCCCCCCCGTCCGCCCCGCTTGCCCTCCCCCTCACGTTCCCCCGCACGCCGCCGAAGCCCAGCTCGTAGCCGGCAGCGCGGGCCAGCCGCTCCACGCGAGCGTCCGCGGCACCGAACGGGTAGGCGATTGCGCGCCCCGCCGTACCTCCCAATCGCGCCACGAGCGCAGAGCCACGTCAGCCGCGCGTGCGACGCGGTGTGGGACCCGAAGTCGAACCCGCGACCCTGCCACGTCTCAATGGCGCGCCAGTCGAGGTGGGGCAACGGGCGCCATGTGTAGCGTAGGTCCCAGGTGTTCATTCGTCCGACGTAGTCCGTGACCAGGAACGTGGTCGCAGTGTAGCCGAGGTCCGCAAGCAGGGGATACGCGTAATCGGCCAGCGACGCGTAGCCGTCGTCGAAGGTGAGGAGAAACACTCGGTCGCGCGCCGCGGGTAGGGGCGCAGCATGCTGCGCCCCTACACTTCCCGAACGGCTCTCAGCACCGTCGCTGTACCCCGCGAACTCGTCCAGCGTCATCGTGCGCCAGCCGGTGCGCGCGAGTGCGCGCATCTGACGCCCGAACGCGCGGCAGCTCACCCGCGTGACACCGAGCGCGAGGGGCCCCCCGACCAGGTGGTAGCAAAGCACTGGAGGAGACATCGAGAGGTCAGACGTCAGACGTCAGAAGTCGGACATTCGGTAGGTGAGTTCCACGACGTCGAACGTTTGATGTCTGATGTCTGATGTCTGACATCTCTCGAGCCATGAGGAAGAACCTAACCCCGCGCCCGATTTCAGGGCCGAGACCATGCAACAGATTCAGGCGGCCCGCGCGATGCCGTGGGGGGCGCGGCGCGTGAGCACTCGCATCGGCCGGAAGGACCTCTCAACATCGCGCCGCGCGGATGGCCGACGCAATGATGCTACGGCGATCGTGCCACAACTATGACATCCCTCGAACCGGCACGCGGCTTGCGTCAGCGCGCCGCAACCGGAGCTGAAGGCAGCTGGTTGCCGGCTCCAGGAAACGATGCGGTAGTCACAGCGCGATGTCACGTCGCAAACACCGGAGGTCAACACAATGAAGTACCTGAATCCCCAACTCGAAAAGCTCGAGCAGCGGATTGCGCCCGACCTCATCAACATCGGAATCGGGGTCGGGATCGACTATGGCGATGGCAGTGGGACTCACGAGTCCCATCATCATAGCTCGTAGCTCGGAGCGAACGCAGCAGTTGCCCAGAAGGCCGTTGGAGAGTCTCCAGCGGCCTTCTGGGTCATGCGGGTAGTCCCATGATTGGGAATGCGCCGCGCCTCCGCAGCGATTTGACCGTCAGCGAGCAGCGGACGGCCGGCGCGCCCTGCGTTGTCATCAAGGACCCTCTCACGAGCGAGTTCTTTCGCTTTGGCGAGACCGAGCAATTCATTGCGCAGCAATGCGACGGGGAAACGCCCCTCGAGGTGATCCGGCAGAGGACGGAGCAGAAGTTCGGCGCCACCCTTCCGGCCGAGAATCTCCGTGCCTTCATCCGGAACCTGGACAGCGCGGGTCTCCTGGAAGGGGACGAAACCGAGAGCGCGCGGGCCGGCAAGCGGGGCCGGGGGCGGCGGCAGGGGCGCCTACGCGGCAGCCTCCTGTACCTGAGGGTCAAGGTCGCCGACCCGAACCGCCTGTTCGATCGCCTGATGCCCCACGTGCGAGGCTTCTTCACGCCGGGTTTCCTCGTGGTTGGCGCTGCCGTCATTCTCCTGGCCGTGGGCACGGCAGCCGCCAATTGGAGCGACATCGTCCAGGACTTTTCCCGGCTGTACCGGTTCTCGGCGATTCTCCCGTTCCTGGCGGTCACGTTTCTCGCGGCGTCCGCGCACGAGTTCGCGCACGGCCTGACCTGCAAGTACTTCGGCGGCGAGGTGCACGAGCTCGGGTTCATGCTGATCTATTTCCAACCCGCCTTCTACTGCAACGTCAGCGACGCCTGGCTCTTTCCCGAAAAATCAAAGCGGTTGTGGGTGGGCTTCGCGGGACCTTATTTCGAGCTGCTGCTCTGGGCCTTAGCCGTATTGGCGTGGCGCCTGACCGAAGCGGATACCGTGGTCAACTACGTGGCGCTGATCGTCATGGCCGGCTCCGGGGTCAAGACGCTCCTGAACTTGAGCCCCCTGCTCAAGCTCGATGGGTACTACATGCTGAGCGATTACCTCGACCTGCCCAATCTGCGAAGGAGATCGTTCCGCTACCTCGGGAATCGTCTCAAGAAACTGACCGGCTCGACCGATCATCCGGAGGAGCCGTCGGCGCGCGAACGGCGTCTCTATCTGACGTATGGGCTGCTGGCGGCAGTCCCCTCGCTCGCGCTGCTGGGTGTTGCGGCGGTGAAGACGAGCGGCTTCCTGATCGAGCACGACCGACCCATCCCGCTGGCCCTGTTCGCCGGTTTCTTGGCCGCCAAGACGCGCCGCCGGGTGGGCAGGCTGCTCGGAGGGAAGGGAGACGAAGCGGATAGCGACGATGCCGACTTGAGCGACGGCTCGGTCCCGACGCCACCGCCACCCGAGCCCGATGGGGGGGGGACCAAGCCGTCGCGCGAGAGCCGGCCCAAGCGGAAGCGGCGAATCCAAGCGCTGGCGCTGGCCGCCGCCACCGTGGCCATCGTGTTCCTCGGGCACACGGAGCTGCGCGTCACGGGCCCGTTCACCATCCTGCCCGTGCGCAACGCGGATGTGCGGTCCGAGATCGACGGCCAAATCGAGTCGATCGATGTCGCCGAAGGGGATGAGGTTCGCGCGGGGGACGTGGTGGCCCGCTTGTCGGACCGCCAAACCCGAGTGGAGCTGCAGAAAACGGAGGCGCAGATTCAACAGGCGCGCGCCCGTCTCAGAATGCTGGAAGCCGGGACGACCCCGGATTCCATCGCGCTCGCGCGGACGGCCGTCGATAGAGCGCAAGACCAACTCAAGTACGCGCGAGCCCGGCTCGATCGGAACAAGCAGCTGGCCGACAGCGGTGTGCTGACCCGAACGGAGCTCGAGGACACACAGGAAGCGGCGGCGGTAGCCGAGCGCGACCTGGCCGAGGCCCGACACAAGTTGGAGGTGCTGCAAAGGGGAGCCCGGCCGGAGGAGATCGCCGCCACCAGGGCGGAGATCTCGGGCCTGGAGGGGCAGCGGCGATACCTCGAGGGGCAACTCCAGCGGGCAGTGGTGCGCAGCTCGGCGGCGGGAGTGGTCGCCACGCCGACGCGGCAACTGCATGAGTTGGTCGGGCAAGTCGTCCAGCAGGGAGCCCTGATCGCCAAGGTCTATGACCTCGACAACCTGACGGTCGAGATCCCCATTCCCGAGAAGGAGATCGCGGATATCCACGTGGGACAAGAGGTCGCCTTCAAGGCCAGAGCCTACCCGAACCGGACGTTCCACGGCACCGTCACGTCGATCGCCACCACGGCTGAGAACGGATCTTCTTCGTTGAGCGGCAGCTCAGAGGCGCCCTCAGGCGCGGAAGGAGGAGGGGGAAGTGGCGGAGCCGCCAGAACGGTTCTTGTCACCACGGAGGTCGAGAATCAGTCGCGCCTGCTGAAGCCGGGGATGACCGGCCAAGCCAAGGTCTCCTGCGGTCGGCGGAGCATCGTGGATCTCATGATGCGGCGCCTCGCTCGCACCGTCAAAGTGGAGTTCTGGTCGTGGTGGTAGCCGCGACGCCGGTGCAGGCCGCCGAGCTCGAACGCACGGCGGGCGCGGATCAGGGCACCGCCGTTGAAAACCTGTACCTGATCGGGCGCCCCAAGCTGAAGGAATTCCTGCGTTATGTCGCAGGTCATGCCGTGAACCCGCCCGGCCAGGGAGCGCTGACCGCCGAGTGGAACGCGGCGAATGAAGTCGTCCGCGCCCTCGAAAATGAAGAAGCAGGGCTCGCCGACGATCCCGCCATGAGCAGCCTGGGACCGGAGTACGAGCCCCTCCTGATCGAGTTTCTCAAGGATCCCCTCGTGCGCCACGGCTTCAACACGGTGCCGACGGACGTGGCGATGGTGGAGCTGGACCGTCTGGTGGTGTACCAAAAGCACATCGACCTGACCTTCGCCCGGCGGCTCGAAACCGAGCTCGGGCCGGCGCCGAGCCGCGAGCGAATCTTTCGGACCTGCCTTCCCTACGATCATCCTCAACCGCCCGTGCAGTGGTCCCAGGTGCATCGCGACGCGTTCGTCTTCGTCTCGCCGTCGAACGATCTGCGCTTCCTCGGGGCCATGCCGCTCCAGGCCGGCCACATCGCGCGCTACCCTCCGCCGGGCAGCCTGGCGGGCGTCGTCGGGCTCGCCGTGGGCTTCGGCACCAATTTCCTGAACGCCGTGTACGCGGAGCGGCGCCTGATCCTCAACAACGGCAGCCATCGCGCGTACGCGCTCCGCAAGCTGGGCGTCAGCCACGTGCCGTGCATCGTCCAGCACGTGAGCTCGCGCGACGAGCTCGACGTGGTGGCCACGTCGGCGGTCCGCCGGGATCCCGACCTCTTTTTGAAACACCCGCGGCCGTCCATGCTCAAGGATTATTTCGATGGCCGGCTGCACAAGGTCATGGCGGTGCGCCGGCGCCTGCGTCAGGTCACGGTGCGGTTCGAGGTGAAGGAGATCTCCGTACCGGCGGTGTGACGCGGGGATAACACGCCCGGAAGCGGTCGTAGAACTCCTGGTAGGCAAGGTGCGCCTGGGGATCCGGGTACGCCACTGGTGCGCGGGTCAGGGTGCATCGCACGGCGGCGGCGAGATCGGGGAACGCGCCCGCTCCGACCGCGGCCAGGAGCGCAGCTCCGTACGCCGGTCCCTCTTCGCGGTTCACCGTGGTCACGGGGAGCCCGAAGACATCCGCCTGGAGGCGGCGGATCAGCGGATTGCGCGCGCCGCCGCCGGTCAGCAAGAGATCGGTCGGTGACAGTCCCAGCTCCTGGAGAATCGAGAGGGAGTCGCGCAGCGCGAAGCAGATGCCCTCGAGCACCGCCCGGGTCAGGTGGGCACGCGTATGTGCCAGGCTCAGGCCGAGGAACGCGCCCCGCACCGACGCGTCGCGATGGGGTGTGCGCTCCCCCTGGAGGTACGGGAGGAAGGTCACGCCGTCCGCTCCGGCGGGGATGCCGGCCGCTTCCTCGATCAGCCGGACCTCTGGCTGGTCGCTGCCGGCGAGATCGCGGGCGAACTGGTCGCGGTACCACGCGAAAGCTCCGCCCGCCGAGAGCACGACTCCCATCAGGTACCAGACACCGGGCACGACGTGGCAAAAGGTGTGCGCCCGGAGGGCGGGATCCACTCGCGGCTCGGCGGTCGGGGCGAGCACGGTTCCCGAGGTGCCCCAGCTGGCGACCGCCTCCCCCGGGGTGATCGCGCCGACCCCGGCCGCTCCGCACGCGTTGTCCGCTCCACCGCCGACCACCGGCGTCCCCGAGATCAGGCCGGTCAGCCCGGCAGCTTGGGGAGTGATGCGGCCCAGCACCTCCGCCGATCCCCCTACCACTGGGAGCAGCGACGGCGGCAGCCCGACGGCATCCAGAATCTCTCGACTCCAACGGACCCGCGCCGGGTCGAACATCAGCGTGCCGGAGGCGTCCGACGGCTCGGTGGCGAGCGTACCCGTCAGGCGGAACCGAACGAAGTCCTTGGCGAGCAGCACCGTGGCGAGCCGGGCAAAGGCCGCCGGCTCTCGGTTTCTCAGCCACAGCACTTTCGGGAGCGTGAAGCCTTCCAGCGCCGGGTTGCACGCCCAGTCGCGCAGCCGCTCTTCCCCACCCACTCGGCTCGTGATCTCCTGGCATTCGGGCGTGGTTCGGCCGTCGCACCACAGCAGCGCCGGACGGATAACCTCTCCGCTCCCGTCGAGAAACACGGACGAGTGCATTTGTCCGGAGATACCCAGCGAGGCCACCCGCGCGGCCGGTTGCCGAGCGAGCACCTGGCGGATGGATGCGAGGCTGGCGTCCCACCAGCTGTCCGGGTGCTGCTCCGCCCAACCGGGCCGGGGTGTGCTCAGGAAGAGGGGAGTCGTGGCGCTCGCCACCACCTCTCCCGCGGGGCTCACCAGCAGGGCCTTCACGCCGCTGGTGCCGACGTCGAGCCCGAGGAACAGGGCGTCGGCCGCGCTCATCTCACGCCCAGGAGGAGCTCCACGGTGAGCTGGTCGAGCCGCTCGTAGGCGTAGCCCTGCCGCCGCATCGACGGCAGGTCGAACGTCTCGGCCTGGAGCGCCCGCGCCCGCTCCGCGCTGAAGGTGAGGCGCTCCCCAATGGTTCCCCCCGCCCGGCGACCGAGGTCGGCCAGCAGCTGCTGGATCTCCGGGTCTCCGTTGAAGCGCTCGACCCTTTCCTTCAAGATGAGGTAGGTGCGCATGCTCCCGTAGGCGAAGTCCCACACCCCTTCCTCGTCCTCGGTACGGTAGGCGTGGCTGTCGAAGTGCCGCATCCCCGGCCAGCGCGCGTCCTCGAGCAGCTTCACGAGGAAGAACGCTCCCTTCAAGTCGTCGCTCCCGAACCGCAGGTCCTGATCGAAGCGCCCGGCCTTTTGCGCGTTCAGGTCGATGTGGAACAGCTTGCCCGCTTCCAGCGCCTGCGCTACGGCGTGCGAAAAGTCGAGTCCCGCCATCTGCTCGTGCGCCACCTCCGGGTTCAGACCCACCATATCGGGATGATCCAGCGTATAGATGAACGCGAGCATGTGGCCGGTCGTAGGCAGGAAGATGTCCCCGCGCGGCTCGTTGGGCTTGGCCTCGAGCGCGAATCGCATGTCGTAGCGCTTGGCCCGGACATACTCGCACAGGAAGTTCACGGCATCGCGGTACCAGACAAGCGCCGCTCGCGGATCCTTGGCTGCGTTGGTTTCGACGCCTTCCCGGCCGCCCCAGCAGACGTAGGTGGTGGCGCCGAGCTCCGCGCCCAGGTCGATCGCCGCCATGGTCTTCTGCAGGGCATAGGCGCGCACCCGTGCGTCGTGGCTCGTAAACGCGCCGTCGCGGAATGCGGGGTCTGAGAAGAGGTTTGTGGTCGCCATCGGAACCCGGAGCCCCGTGGCCGTGAGCGCCGCCTTGAACTCCCGGACGATCCGGTCGCGCTCGCTTGGGGACGCGTCCGGCGGCACGAGGTCGTCATGCAGGTTGACGCCGTAAGCGCCCAGTTCCGCCAGCTTGTGAACGATGCGCGTGGGAGGGAGCGGGGGACGCACGGGTTCGCCGAACGGATCCCGCCCGGGGTTGCCGACAGTCCAGAGGCCGAACGTGAAGTGGTGCTCCGGGCGGGGCGTGTAGGCGTCCTGCGGGGCTGTCCGGCTCCTGCTCATCGTTCTGGTCCTTTGCCCACAAGTGAAGGCCTCAGGCTTCGCGCAACGCTCCGCTAATGTGTCGAGCCCTCCCGGCGTTCGTTAGACGAGGGCCTGGACGGCCCTCAATCCGGTTATCTTGCGCACTGTCCAGCTCTCACGGAGCAGCGATGACCAGAGGCACATGGCAACTCGGTGCGCCGATTCTCCTCATCCTGCTGGCCGGGAACTGCCGTGGCGGCAGCAGGGGGCACTCTGCCGGCGCGCGCGCCCCGGCCGACTCGGGCGCCGCGCCGGCCGTCGGAGCGGCGGACTTCCGAGACCCGGCGGGCGCAGCCTGGCGCGGGCCCGCGCCTGCGGTGTTCCAGGCGTCATTTGAAACGAGTAAGGGCGACTTCGTGGTGGAGGTCCATCGTGAGTGGTCCCCGCTCGGCGCCGACCGGTTCTACCACCTGGTGGAAAGCGGTTACTACGACGGCGTCCGTTTCTTCCGGGTGATCCCCGGATTCATGGCTCAGTTCGGCATCCACGGCGATCCCACCGTGTCCGCAATCTGGCGCGACCGGCGTATCCCCGACGACCCCGTGCGCCAGAGCAATGTGCGCGGCATGATCAGCTTCGCCACGGCCGGTCCGAGTACCCGCACCGTCCAGGTGTTCATCAATTACCGCGACAACTCGCGGCTCGACGGCATGGGCTTCGCTCCCTTGGGCCGGGTGGTCGAAGGGATGGATGTCGTGGACCGGCTCTATGCGGGGTACGGCGAAGGCGCGCCGCAGGGCCGGGGCCCGCAGCAGGATCGAATCCAGGCGGAGGGCAACGCCTATCTCGGGCGGGAGTTCCCCAAACTCGACTCCGTGCGGCGGGCGAGGGTCGTCCCGGGCAGTCACTGAGGATTAATGCGCAGAAGTGAGAAGCCAAGCCCTGGAAGGCGTCGGGGCCTACCGCCCCACCGCCGTCACACCAGCATCTTGGGATCCGTGAGCGGCAACCCGAACGCCTCCGCCACCGCGGGATAGACCACTTTCCCTTCGACCACGTTCAGCCCGAGCAACAGCGCCGGATCCTCCTTGCAGGCCTTCTTCCAGCCGTTCCGGGCGAGCCGCTTGGCGTAGGGGAATGTGGCGTTGGTGAGGGCCAGGGTCGAGGTGCGCGGCACGCCGCCCGGCATGTTGGCGACGCCGTAGTGGATGATCCCGTCCACGACGTACGTCGGGTTCTCGTGCGTCGTCGGGTGGATCGTCTCGATACAGCCGCCCTGATCCACGGCGACGTCCACGATCACCGAGCCCGGCTTCATCAGCTTCAAGTCCGCGCGCCGCACCAGCTTCGGCGCCTTGGCCCCGGGCAGGAGCACCGCGCCGATCACGAGATCGGCCTTGCCGAGTTGCTCGATGAGGTTGAGGCGATTGGAATAGAGGAGATCCACGTTGGGGGGGAGCACGTCCGCGAGGTAGCGCAGGCGGTCGAGCGAGAGGTCCAGGAGGGTGACGTGGGCGCCCAGCCCCGCCGCCATCTTCGCTGCGTGGGTCCCGACGACGCCGCCGCCGATGATCAGCACTTCGGCGGGCAGCACCCCGGGCACGCCGCCGAGCAGGATGCCGCTCCCTCCGTTCGCCTTCTCGAGGTATTTGGCCCCATCCTGCACCGCCATCCGCCCCGCCACCTCGCTCATGGGGATCAGCAGCGGCAGCTCACCCGCCGGCAGCTGCACGGTCTCGTACGCCATGGCGACGATCCCCGAGTCGATGACCGCTCTGGTGAGCGATTCGGAGGCGGCGAAGTGAAAGTAGGTGAAGACGACCTGCCCTTTGCGCATGCACGGCCACTCGTGCTCCACGGGCTCCTTCACCTTGATGATCAGCTCCGCCTTGAGCCAGATATCGGCCGCCCTCGACAGGATGGTCGCCCCGGCCCCCCGGTAGGCCTCGTCCGAAAACCCCGACCCGAGGCCCGCGCCCTGCTCCACCAGGACCGTGTGCCCGTCGCCGACCAGCGACTCGACGCCCGCGGGCACCAGCGCCACGCGGTGCTCCGCGGTCTTGATCTCCGCCGGGACGCCGACGATCATGGGAACCCCGTCACCTGTCGCACGTTGCACGTCACACGTTGGACGGTGCCACGAGGCGCCGACTTGGCATGCGAGGTCGTGTGACGTGGAACGTGTGACGTGCAACGTGCATCAGCGACCGTTGTCGGGCCCGAGCCAGACCACGGTCTGGCGCTCCGGCGCGAAGAACTCCGCCGCCACGCTCGCAATCTCGTCCTCCGTGAGCGCCGCGACGGTTGCGAGCACCTGGTCGAGGCTCTGGTACGGGTCGCCGTATACCGGAAAGCTCGCCAGGCGATACATGCGCGCGGATGGGCTCTCCAGGGACAGCATCAGCTGCCCCTGAGTCTGTTGCTTCGCCTCGGCGAGGGCTGCGCCCCGCAGCCCGTCGCGGGTCAGCTTGGCGTATTCCGCGCGGATCGCCGCGGCGGCCTGCGCGGCCGTTTTGGGCTGCGTCCCGACGTATACCCCGGCCACGCCCACCTCGCGGTAGAAGCTCGTGAACGCGTAGACCGCGTACGCGAGGCCGAGCTCCTCCCGGATGCGCTGGAACAGCCGGCTCGACATGCCGCCGCCGAACACGTTGGCGAGCACGAGCAGCGCGTACTTGCGCCGGTCGGCGTAGGGCACCGTGTCGGTGAGGAAAACGATGTGGGTCTGGGCCGTGTCTTTGGCATAGCGGGCCTCGGCCCCCCGCACCGCCGGCGGCGGCGGCGCGACCGCGGGGGCCGCCGGGTTGGCGCCCGCGGGCTCGGGCTGGAACCACCCCTGCTGCTCCAGCAGCTCCAGCAGCCGCTCGTGCTCGAGATTCCCCGCCGCGGCAATCACGGAGTTGCCCGGGAAGTAGGCATGCCCGTGCAGCCGCTTCAGGTCGTCGGCGGACAGCCCACTGACGGACTCGCGAGTCCCGAGGATGGAGTACCCGTACGGATGCTCGGGCCAGAGCGCCTCATAGGCGAGGTCGAAGACCTGGTCGTCGGGGGTGTCCTCGACGGTGTTGATCTCCTCCAGCACCACGTTGCGCTCGAGCTCGAGGTCACTGGCGCGGAGCACCGGGTGCCGCACCAGGTCCGTGAGCACGTCCACCGCGCGGGTGAGGTCGGCGTCGAGCACGCGGGCGTGGAACGCGGTAGCGTCCCGCGACGTGTAGGCGTCGAGCGAGCCGCCGCGGGCCTCGAGCGCCAGCGCGATCTCCTGCGCCGTGCGGCGCTCGGTCCCCTTGAACACCATGTGCTCGAGCAGGTGGGAAACGCCCATCTTGGGGCGTGGCTCGTGCGCGCTCGCCGTGCGGACCCAGATGCCGACCGCCGCCGAGCGCACGCTGGCCACGCGCTCGGAGAGGACCACGACGCCGTTGGGCGCGCGCGTCTGGGAGATCTCCCGGTCGAGCCGGACCGTCTCCATCAACGCGAGCGAACGGGCTCCGGCTTCTCGAGCAGCGCCTTGCGGGAGAGCCGCATGCGGCCGCGCTCGTCGATCTCGAGCAGCTTCACACGCACCTGGTCGCCCTTGCGCACCACGTCCTCGGTCCGCTCGGTGCGGCCATGTTGGAGCTCGGAGATGTGGAGCAACCCTTCCACACCCGGCAGGATCTCGACGAACGCGCCGAAGGCGGTGGTGCTCTTCACCACGCCCTCGTAGACGCGGCCGACCTCGGGCACCTGGATCATGGACGCGACGATGTCGCGCGCGCGCGCGCCACCCTCGCCGACCGCCGAGATCGTCACGAGACCCGTGTCGTCCACGTTGATCTCCGCGCCCGTCTGCTCCTGAATCGACCGTATCGTCTTGCCCTTGGGTCCGATGATGTCGCCGATCTTGTCGACGGGGATCTGGATCGTGATGATCCGGGGTGCGTACTTGGAGAGCTCCGACCGGGGCTGGGGAATCGACCGGTCCATGACGTCCAGGATGTGCAGCCGCGCCTTTTTCGCCTTCTCGAGGGCTTCGCCGATGATCTTGGAATCCAGTCCCTCGATCTTGATGTCCATCTGGATCGAGGTGACGCCCTCCCGCGTGCCGGCGACCTTGAAGTCCATGTCGCCGAGATGGTCTTCGGTTCCCAGGATGTCGGTCAGCACGGCCACGCGCTCGCCCTCCTTGATGAGGCCCATCGCGACGCCGGCGCACGATGCCTTCACCGGCACGCCGGCGTCGAACAGCGCGAGTGACCCGCCGCACACGGTCGCCATGGAGGACGAGCCGTTCGACTCGAGGATGTCCGACACGATGCGCACCGTGTAGGGGAACTCCTCGTAGGGCGGGAGCAGGGCCTGCAGCGCCCGCTCGGCGAGGGCCCCGTGGCCCACCTCGCGGCGCGACACCCCCCGGATGGGCCGCACTTCGCCGGTCGAGAACGGCGGGAAGTTGTAGTGCAGCATGAAGGACTTGGTCGTCTCGTCCGCCACGTCGATCGAGTCGATCCGCTGCTCGTCGCTCACCGTCCCGAGCGTGACCGACACGAGCGCCTGGGTCTGGCCGCGCGTGAACAGCGCCGAGCCATGGGTCCGCGGCAGCACGCCCACCTCGCAGGCGATCGGCCGCACGGTGTCCAGATCGCGTCCGTCGACGCGCTCCCCGTGCGACAGCACCTGCTCGCGCATCGTCCGGTACTCGATCTCTTCGATCACCGTGGCGACATCCTTCACGTTGTCCGGGAACTCGGCCGCAAGCTGCTCCTGGATCGTCGCCTTCAGCGCGCCGAGCGCCTGCGCCCGCTCCGACTTCTCGGGCAGGTTCAACGCCTCCTGCACCCGCGCCTCCGCGAGCTCCTTCACCCGCCTCACCTGCTCCGCCGCCGGCTCGACCTTGGTCCACTCCATCTTCGGCTGGCGCATGTCGGCGACCAGCTCGTCCGCGGCGTCGAGCAGCTCGCGGATCCCCTTCTGCGCCACCTCGAGCGCCTTCACGACCTCGGCTTCGGTGAGCTCGAGGGCGCCGCCTTCGACCATCACGATCGAGTCGCGCGAACCGGAGACGATGACGTCCAGGTCGGAAAACTCGAGCTGCTGGAACGTCGGGTTCAGAATCCACGCGCCTTCGACCCGGCCCACCCGCACGGCCGCGATCGGCCCGTTCCAGGGCACTTTCGAGATCATCAGGGCGGCCGACGCGGCCGTCGCCCCGAGCACATCGGCGTCGTTCTCCTGATCCGCCGAAAGGACGTAGACGAAGACCTGGACCTCGTTCTTGAAGCCGTCGGGAAACAGCGGCCGAATGGTGCGGTCGATCACCCGGGCGGACAGGATCTCCTCGTCCGAGGGCCGCCCCTCGCGTTTCAAGAACCCGCCCGGGATCTTCCCGGCGGCATAGCTCTTCTCGCGGTACTCGACTTGGAGGGGAAAGAACGGGAGGGTCGAGACGTTGTCGGACACGGTGACCGTGGCCAGCACCACCGTCTCGCCGAACTGCAGCAGGCAGGATCCCGCCGCCTGTTTGGCCAACCGGCCCGCTTCCAGCTTCAAGGGCCGGCCCGCGAAATTGCGTTCGACGTGCTTCACCATATTGCCTGTCTAGAGCAATCAGAAATACGCCAGGCGCCCCGGTGCTCTTCCCGGGACGCCCAGCGCGACGCCATTTGCATTAGTGGCGGAGACCCAGCTCCTCGATGAGCTGCCGATACCGTTCCAGGTCGGTCCGCTTCAGGTACTCGAGCAGCCGCCGCCGCTTGCTCACCATCCGCAAGAGGCCGCGCTGCCCGTGGAAGTCCTTCCCATGGACCCGGAAGTGATCGGTGAGGCTGTTGATCCGCTCGGTGAGCAGCGCAACCTGGACCGGGGCCGACCCCGTATCCCGCTCGTGCTGCCCGTACTTCCTGACCGGCGTCGCCTTGTCGTACATCGGCTTCAGTTCCCTAATTCTTGAGAGCGCACCAACTTAGGCGCTCAACCCCCGTTTGTAAAGCCCCACCGGCTAGGGAGCTGGTGGTAGCGCTGGCGCTCAAGCTGATGCGTTGAACAGGCGCAGAATCGCTCGGACGACCCGCCTCACCAGCCCCGGGGCGTGTCGCAGCGCGGCATGCCGCGTCCCCGTTGCCGGACCGGGTTCCCTGCCCCCTTCGCCGGCGAGCACTGCCGCAGCCGCGCTCCGCAAGTCCGCCTCGTACTGTTTCGGAAACGAGCGACCCAACACCCTGACCTCGAACCCCGGACCATCGGGGCTGCCGGCCAGCTCGACGACGCCGGGCGCCGCGCGCTCGATGACGTCGATGACCGGACGCAGCGTTTCCCCCTTCCCCTTTCCCGTTTTTCGGTAGTATGCGTCGGTGACGGCGGCCACGACGCTGTCAGCTTCGAGCCGGCCCGCCACGTACCGCTCGAGGGCCCGCCTGGTGGCGCTCCAACCATGGAAGGCTTGATCGCTAGCGCCCGAAGACATGCCCGAGCCAGCGAAGGATGTCGTTGGACGTGGCGAGGATCATGATGCCGAGGAGCACGACGAAGCCGATCTGCGTCAGGCGCAGGCGGAGCTCGAGTGGCAGAGGCTTCCGGCGCACGGCTTCCGCGACGAGGAACGCCGCCTGCCCGCCGTCGAGGATCGGGATCGGCAGCAGGTTGAGAATCGCGAGGTTCACGGACAGGAACGCCATGAAGCCGAGGAAGGTCCCGAGGCCGACCCGGGCCGCCTGCCCCGAGATCTGCCCGATCAGGAGCGGGCCGCCGAGCTCGCGTGGCGAGGCTTTGCCCGTCACGAACTTCGCAAGAAAGCCGAGGATCAGCGCGGCGCGGTCTCGTGTTTCCTGCCACCCGATGCGAGTGGCACCCAACGCGCCGGGCCTAGGAACGAGCAGCGGTCCGACGCCCACGAAACCGAAGCTCCGCACCTCTTTCGTGACCGAATCTTTCTCCTCCCGTCGCTGCGGCACGACCCGCAGCGAAACGCGCCCGGCGCCCCGCAGCACCTCGACCGCGAGCTCCCGTCCCGGACTGCTCCGAGCGGTGCGCGCAAAGTCCTGCCACGACTGCACGGTGACTCCGTCGACCGTCAGGATGCGGTCCCCGGGCTTGAATCCGGCCTGCTCGCCCGCGCTACCGGCCTGGACTCTGGCAATGACGGGAGGCAGGGCCGGGCTCAGGGCCAGGACCATCCCGTAGCGGGTCGTCGTGTCCGTCTCGGGGACGTCGAGCACGATGGGGTCGGCGCGCCCGGCGACGCTGACACGCAGCGGGCCGGGCGTGTTGACGAGCTTGAGACGGAGGTCGCCCCACGTCCGCACCGAGTCGCCATTCACCGCGGTGATGCGGTCGCCGCGACGCAGCGCGGCCAGGGCGCCGGCGCGCGGCGGCAGCTCGCTCACGACCACCGAATCCACCTGCGTCGTGGCGATGCTCTCCGGGCCGAGGGCCCCGGCGAACGCGAGCCCGGAGTACACGGCGAACGCGAACACGGCGTTCATCGTGACGCCGGCGAGGACGACGACGAAACGGGCCCACAGGGGTTTGCGATCGAACGCACGCGCCGGGTCAACGGGCACCGGGCTCTTGCCGCCTTCCAGGGCTCCCGCCGGCCCTTCGTCCTCGACCCCGGCCATCTTGACGTATCCCCCGAACGGGATCCACGAGATCCAGTACTCAGTCTCGCCGCGCCGGAAGCTCACGACGGGCCGCCCGAACCCGAGCGAGAATCGGAGCACCTGGATGCCGACCGCCTTCGCCGCCATGAAGTGGCCTGCCTCATGTACGAAGATGAGCACGCCGAGCACGACGGCGAACGCGGCGAGCGTCAGGAGCATGCGGCCTCGCGCGCCAGGCGGCGCGCCTCCCCGTCCGCCGCGAGCACGGCCTCGAGGGTGCTGGCCCCGGTCGGCCGGTACGATTGGAGCACGCGCTCGATCGTCCGCGCGATGCGCCCGAAGCGGATTTTCCCCGCGAGGAACAACTCCACCGCCACTTCGTTCGCGGCGTTGAACGCCGTCGGGGTCGTGCCGCCCGCCGCGGCCGCCGCGCGCCCCAGGGCGTAGGCGGCGTAGATCTCGGGGCGGATCGGCTCGAAGGTCAGCGCGCCCACCGCCACGGGATCGAAGCGCCGCGTCCCCGAGTCGGGGACGCGCTCGGGGTGCGTGAGGGCGTAGAGAATCGGCAGCTCCATGTTCGGGAATCCCACCTGTGCCAGCACCGACCCGTCCACGAACTCGACGAACGCGTGTACGACCGACTGCGGGTGCACGACCACCTCGACCGACTCGTAGGCCAGGCCGAACAGGAAGTGGGCCTCGATCACCTCGAGCGCCTTGTTGACGAGGGTCGCCGAATCCACGGTGATCTTTCTGCCCATCTTCCAGGTCGGGTGGCGCAGCGCCTCTTCCACGGTCGCCTGCGCCACGCGCTCGGGCGCCCAGGTCCGGAATGGCCCGCCCGACGCCGTGAGGATCAGCCGAGCCACTTCGGTCGGGCGCCGGCCCGTGATGCATTGCAGGACGGCGCTGTGCTCGGAGTCGACCGGGACGATCTCACCTCCGCCGTCGCGCGCGGCGCGCACCACCAGCTCGCCGGCCATGACGAGCGTCTCCTTGTTCGCGAGCGCGACCCGCTTCCCCGCCGAGAGCGCCGCCAGCGTCGCCGGCAGCCCCGCCGCCCCGACGACCCCGTTCACCACGATGTTCACGTCCGGGCGGGTGGCGGCTTCGATCAGACAATCGATGCCGGTCCGCATTCCGCATCCGGCATCCCGCATCCCGCCATTCACGATCCCGACATACGCCGGCCGCCACTCGGCCGCTTGCCGTTCGAGCAAAGCGACGTTCGAGTGCCCCGTCAGGGCGGTAACGCGAAACCGGTCCTGCTGCCGTGCCAGTACCTGGAGGGTCGAGCACCCGATCGAGCCGGTCGAACCGAGGATCGCGACCCCGACGCTCATGCGACGCCGAAGAGCCGGAACAGCGCCGCGCTGACGGGGAGAGCGAAGTAGAGGGAGTCGAGCCGGTCGAGCACGCCGCCGTGTCCAGGGATGAGCTTCGACGAATCCTTCACGCCGACCTCGCGCTTGAGGAGGGACTCCGCGACGTCCCCGACCTGCGCCGCGAGCGCCACCACCACGCCCACCGCC
The DNA here is from genome assembly GCA_003222235.1 of Gemmatimonadota bacterium. Lineage (GTDB taxonomy): Bacteria > Gemmatimonadota > Gemmatimonadetes > Gemmatimonadales > GWC2-71-9 > AG12. The sequence goes on from QHVD01000032.1 coordinate 26,189, forward strand.
ACGAGTTGCCAGAGGCCAAGCCGCACGGCCACGCGGTCCAGGACGACCGAACCGTAGACGAGCGTGGCCACGAGCGCGCCGACGGCGCCGCCGACCGCGCCCGCCCATGTCTTTCGTGGCGACAACACCGGCGCGAGCTTCGGCCCGCCGAACAGCGTCCCCGCCGCCATGGCGCACGTGTCGCACACCCACGTCATCACCAGAGGAAGGATCCCGAGGGCCACGGCGCCGCGCGGGTGGGCGTCGCTGTGGGGGCCGTGGCGGATCGCCACGACGAACGCGAGCAGGGCCGACGCGTACAGCGTGCCGAACATCGTGACGGCGACCGCCGTAAGGGGGCGGCGCGCAGGTCCCCGGGCCATCGCCGCGACCATCATCGCCAGGAGCCACAGCGCCCCGCCGTACAGCACCGGCTCCCAGTCCGCGTAGCCTTTCGCCCAGAACGTCGCGAGCGGGGCGGCCGCGGCCGCGCCCAGCCCCAGGGCTTCCAGCGGCTCGATTCCCTGGCGGCGCGCGAAGTCGTAGACCTCGCGCGCCCCCAGCACGCCGAGCACGGCGACCAGCGTCGCGAGCACCCACCCGCCCAGCCACACGACGCCCACGGACACGGCGATCGCGGGGACCGCGAACGCGATGCGCACCAGCAGATTGCGGGACATCACGCCGTGACCTTGCCGAACCGCCGCTCCCGTCCCTGATAGTCGAGAATCGCCTGAAAGAGATCCCGCCGCGTCACGTCGGGCCACAGCACCGGAGTGATGTAGAGCTCCGTGTAGGCGAGCTGCCAGAGGAGGAAGTTGGAGAGGCGCAGCTCGCCCGAGGTGCGGATCAGCAGGTCGGGGTCGCGCCAGGGGGCGGTGTACAGCTTCGCGCGGATCGCCTCCTCGTCGATGTCGTCGACCTGCCTGGTCCCGTCGAGCACCTCCTCGGCCAGGAGCCGCGCGGCGCGGGCCAGCTCCGCCCGGGAGGAATACGAGATGCAGAGGTTGAGCACGAGCCGCAGCCCGCCCGCCGTCTCCCGCTCGACGCGCTCCACCGCCGCGCGCGCCGCCGGCGCGAGCCGGGACCGCTCGCCCAGCACGTGCACGGCGACGCCCTGCTCCCGCAGCTCGTGCACCTCTTTCGCGATGTATTCCTCGAGCAGCCGCATCAGGGCGGAGATCTCGCTGGCGGGGCGCTGCCAGTTCTCCTCGGAAAAGGCGAACAGCGTCAGCACCTCGACGCCCGCCTCGAGGCAACCTTCGACCACCTCGCGCACCGCCTTCATCCCCTCCCGGTGGCCGAAGGGACGCGGGAGGTGGCGCTCCTGCGCCCAGCGCCCGTTGCCGTCCATGATCACCGCGACGTGAGCCGGCACGGAGCCGTTCATGCGGATCAGCGCGAGGAGATCGGCGGCCATCCTAGACCTCCATGATCTCCGCTTCCTTAGCCTTCACCGCGGCGTCCACCTGCTTCAGATGGTCGTCGTGCAGCTTCTGGATGTCTTTCTCGGCGTGCTTCTTCTCGTCCTCGGAGACGTGCTCGGTCTTCTTAATCCGGCTGATCGCCTCGGCGCGGGCGTGGCGGATAGCGACGCGGCCTTCCTCGGCGAACTTGTGCACGACCTTCACGAGCTCCCGGCGGCGTTCCTCGGTCAGGGGGGGAATCGGGATGCGGACGACGCTGCCGTCGTTGGAGGGCGTGAGGCCGAGATCGGACGAGAGAATCGCCTTCTCAACCGCCTTGAGGAGCGACTTGTCCCACGGCTGGATGGTCAGGAGCTTGGGCTCGGGCGCGGCCACGCTCGCCACCTGACTCAGGGGCATTTCGCTCCCGTACGCCTCCACCTTCACGAGATCCAGGAGCGAGGTCGTGGCCTTGCCGCTGCGGACCGTGGCGAACTCCCGCTTCACGGCCTCGACTGCCCTGGCCATGAGCTGCTTGGCCTGCCGCACATGGTCTTGCAGCCCAGTTACGGTGGTCATTGCACGACCGTGCCGACGCGCTCGCCGGCCAGCACCCTGGCCGTGGCGCCGGGCTCGTTGATGTTAAACACCACGATGGGAAGCTTGTTCTCCTTGCAGAGGCCGAACGCGTTCGCGTCCATCACGGCGTACCCGTTGACGATCGCGTCGCGGAAGGAGAGCTCGGCGAGAAACGTCGCTTCGGGGTCCTTCTTGGGGTCCGCCGTGTACACGCCGTCCACGTTCGTAGCCTTGAGGAGCACCTTCGCCTCGATCTCCAGGGCCCGCAGGACCGCAGCCGTGTCCGTGGAAAAGTAGGGATTCCCCGTGCCTCC
>QHVD01000032.1:28546-38399 GCA_003222235.1 Gemmatimonadota bacterium
CGCGTGTCCACGCCTTTCTTCTCGAGGATGTCCTGCAGGGCGAGGGCGTTGATGACCGTGGCGAGCATTCCCATGTAGTCGGCGGAGACGCGGTCCATCCCCTGCTCGCTCGCCGCCGTGCCGCGCACGATGTTGCCGCCGCCCACCACGAGACCGAGCTGTACGTCCAGCGCCGCCACCGTCTTGAGCTCGTTCACGAGCCGGTCGATGAACCCGAAGTCGATTCCTCCCCCGGCGCCGCGGTCGCCCGCAAACGCCTCTCCCGAGATCTTGAGCATGGCGCGCGGGTAGGCAGGCCGCAGGCGCGCCGCGGTAGCCACTCAATTCCCTCCGCGCTCGAATCGGACGAAGCGGCGCACGACGACGTTTTCGCCCGTCTTCGCCGCCAGCTCCTTCACCATGTCACCGATCGTCTTGCTGCCGTCCTTCACGAACTTCTGCTCCAGCAGCACGCGCTCTTCGTAGAAGCTGTTGAGTCGCCCTTCGACGATCTTGTCCCTGACGTGCTCGGGTTTCTTCTCCTGCTCGACTTGCGCGCGGTAGATCTCCCGCTCTCGGGCGACCACCTCGGGCGGGATGTCCTCGCGCCGCAGGGCGATGGGCGCCGTCGCGGCGATCTGGTGCGTGAGGTCTTTGGCGAGCTGCCGGAATTCCGCCGTGTTGGCGACGAAGTCCGTCTCGCAGTTCACCTCGACCAGGACGCCGACCCGGCCGTTGTGGTGCACGTAGGCCTCGATCAACCCCTCGGACGCTTCGCGGCCGGCGCGCTTGTCGGCCTTGGCCGCCCCTTGCTTGCGCAGCAGGTCGATGGCCTGCTCCAGCTCACCGCCGGTCGCCGCCAGCGCCCGCTTGCAGTCCATCATCCCGGCGCCCGTGCGGGCCCGGAGCTCGGCCACCAGCTTCGCTGGAATCTCTTTCACAGTCGCCACGCTCCTCACTCCTCATAACAACGCCGCCCTCGCGCCGTGCGGCTCGGAGGGCGGCGGGTGGTGGTGCCACGGGGGTAGCCCTGGCTGGTCAGCCGTCGCTCCCGCCGCTCGATTCCGCCGGCGCCGGTGCCGGCGCGGGCGCCTCCTCCGTCTTGAGCCGGGCGGCGATCGCCTCGGGCTTCGGCCGCCGCTTGCGCCGCGCCGGCTTCTTCTTCCGCTCGCCTTCCGCCTCGGCCTCCACGCCCGTCTCCGTCGAATACGTCACCGCCTCGCCTTCCTCGGCGACCTCGCGCAACGGCATCTGGTGCCGCGCCTCGGCGATCACGTCGGCGATCGCGGCGGTGATCAGCGAGACCGCGCGGATCGCATCGTCGTTGCCGGGGATCGGGACGGTGATGAGGTCCGGGTCGGCGTTGGTGTCCACGATCGCCACGACCGGAATGCTCAGCTTGTTCGCTTCGGCGACCGCGATCCGCTCCTTCTTCGAATCCACCACGAACAGCGCGCCCGGGAGCCGGGCCATGTTCTTGATGCCCGAGAAGTACTTCTCCAGCTTCCCTCGCTCGCGCTCGAAGAGCAGCTGCTCCTTCTTCGTGTGATGCTCGAACTCGCCTTCGCTAATCCCCTGCTCGAGGTCCTTCAACCGCTTGATCTGCCGCTTGATCGTCTGGAAGTTCGTGAGCGTGCCGCCCAGCCAGCGCTCGGTCACCCAGAACGCCCCGCAGCGCTGCGCCTCGGCCTGGATGATGTTCTTGAGTTGCTTCTTCGTGCAGACGAAGAGGGTCCCCTCACCCTTCAGTACCACCCCTCGGATCAGCTCCTGCGCAGCCTGGATTTGGCGGAGCGTCTTCTGCAGATCAATGATGTAGATCCCGGAGCGCTCGGCAAAGATGAACCGCCGCATCTTCGGGTTCCAGCGGCGCGTCTGGTGGCCGAAATGGACGCCTGCTTCCAACAGGTCCTGCAATTGAGGGGGCGTCTGTGCCTGGGTCTGAGGCTGCGTCATGTCCTTCCTTACTAGGTGTTAGGTGCTAGGTGTTAGGTGCTAGGTGGCCAGGTGCTGGGTGCCAGGTGTTAAGTGCTTGGCCGCGGACGCCAACACCTAACACCTAGCGCCCAGCAGCTCGCATCACCGTTTCGAGAACTGGAACCGCTTGCGCGCCCCCGCCCGGCCGGGCTTCTTCCGCTCCACGACCCGCGGATCGCGCGTCAGCAGCCCCTGCTCCCGCAGTTTCTTTCGATGCCGCTCGTCGGCGAGGCACAGCGCCCGCGCGATCCCGAGCCGCAACGACCCCGCCTGCCCCGTCTGCCCGCCCCCCGCCACGAGGGCGCGGACGTCGAACGCGCCCAGCGTGTCGGTGGCGGTGAACGGCTGCTGGATGTGGGACACGAGCGAGCCGCGGGGGAAATAGTCCCCCAGCGTGCGCCCGTTGATGTTCCACTTCCCCGAGCCCGGCGTCAGATACACGCGTGCCACGCTTACCTTGCGGCGGCCGACCGCGTGCCAGCGCAGCTCCGGCGTGACCGAGGCGCTCATCGCGCCTCCGCCGCGCCGAGCGGCTCCGGCCGCTGGGCCGCGTGGGGGTGCGTCGGACCGGCATACACCTTCAGCATCTGCTTCACCTTTTGGCGGGACAGCGTGGTTTTCGGCAACATGCCCCAGACGGCCCGCTCGATCACGCGCTCGGGGTACTTTTCGAACACCGACTTCAGGGCCGTGAAGCGCTCGTGCCCCATGTACCCCGTATGCCGGAAATAGCGCTTCTGCTCGAGCTTGCGACCCGTGAACCTCACCTTCGCGGCGTTCACGACGACGACACAATCGCCGCTGTTCAGGTGCGGCGTGAACGTCGGCTTGTGCTTGCCCCGCAGGAGCTGCGCCACGCGGCTCGCGAGCCGGCCGAGGGGCTGGCCCGCGGCGTCCACCACCCACCAGCGCCGCGCCACGTCCTCCTTGCGCAATACGAAGGTCTTCATGCGAACCCGGTTTGCGTTAGCCTGATAGGATACCAGCGTCATAACGGTAAGTCAACGAGAGGCTTCCGTGCTCTCGAGGGTGACGAGTGGAGCCCCCTTCTCGACTGTCTGGCCGACGCCCACGTGCACCGCGGCTACCACGGATGGTCGCGGCGCCCGCAGCTCGTTCTCCATCTTCATCGCCTCCACTACTACCAGTCCCGCGCCCGCCTCCACCCGCTGCCCCTCGGTGACCTCCACCCGCACGACGAGGCCCGGCATCGGTGCCTTGATGATCCCGCCGGCCGCGGGTGGAACTGGCTTGCCGGTCAGCGCCCGCACGCGGCGGGTGCGCTCATCCACCACCGTCCCCTCGACGCGCTCTCCCGCGACCCCGAACGCCCAGCGCCTCCCGGTCTCGAGCACCTGAGCCGCCACGGTCCACGATTGACGATCGAGAAGCAGGTGGACGAGCGGCGTGCCGGGAATCGCGGCGAGGTGGGCCTCGAGCTCGGCCCCGTCGAGGCGAACGCGGCCGCCCTCCACCACGACCTCAAACGTGTGGGAGCCGATGCGGACGAAATATTTCACGACCCCACCCCCCGCCCCGAGTGCGGAGTGGGGAATGCGGAATGCGGAATTGAAAGGGGAGGCTCGATCCGCGATGCCGGCCACACCGCTCGACGGTGCTCCGATCCATTCCGCATTCCGCACTCCGCATTCCGCACTCGCTTCACACCGCCTCCAACACGGCCACTGTCTCGACGTGCGCCGTCTGGGGAAACAGGTCAAACGCCCGCAGCACCGTGCTCCGGTAATTGACGCTCAGCCGGCGTAGGTCCCGCGCCAGCGTCGCCGCGTCACGGGAGAGGTAGACGAGCCGCCCGACGGGCCGGCCCGTGAGCCGCAGCGTGACATTCCAATGCAGCCCGGCGCGCGGCGGGTTCACCACCACGACGCTCGGCTCGGGCAGCGACGGCAGGACCTCCTCCACCCGCCCCGCGATGAACCGGATCGGCCGGCCGGACGCCCGCCGGCGCGCCCACTCGATTGCCCGTTCGTCCGCGTCCACACTCACCACCTGGGCCCCGCGCTCCGCCAGCAGCAGGGCGGTGTCGCCGATCCCACCGTACAGGTCCCAGGCGACGCTGCCGCGTACGTCGCCCAGCTGCTCCACCGCCCAGCGCCGCGCGAGGGTCGCCATCTCCGGGTTCACCTGCTCGAACGCCGTCGCAGGGAAACCGGTGGCGGGCCCCGCCACCACCCGCGCCACGCCCTCCAGGGGTCGCCACCAGCACACCACGCGCTCGGGCTCGGGCAGCGCCGCGCGCAACCGCTCCGCCTCAAGCCACGGCGCCCCCCCCGCCCCCCCGCCGGCTTCGGCGATCACGTGACGCCGACCCTCCCGGTCGAGGCGCAACGTGAGGCGCGTGGCACGCGGCGGCAGGAGCTCGAGTCGCTGCCGCAGCTCGCGCCACAGCGCCATCACCTGGAAGTCGGCGATGTGGCAATCCGCGAGCGCGAACACGGCCCCGGGCCGGTCGTAGGGATGCAGGCCGATCATCGCACCGACCGCCGGACCGCCCGGCCGCCGGACGGCCAGACTGATCTTCGCCCGGTAGCGCCACTCCCCGATCGCCTCCACGATCTCGGGGTCGGGGAGGTCCAGCTTGCCGATGCGGCGCAGCGCGTCGCCCACGATGGCGCGCTTCGCGGCGAGCTGGGCCTCGTAGGCGAGGTGCTGCAGCTGGCAGCCGCTGCAACGGTCCCGCACGTAGTGGGGGCACGGCGGCGTGACGCGCGCGGCGCCCGCCGCGACGATCTCCTCGACCTCTCCCTTCGCGAAGTTCTTGTGGAGCTCGATCTCGTCGCGCAGCCGCACGCGTTCCCCCGGCGTGGTGCGCGGCACGAACACGGCGCGGCCGTCCCGCAGCCGTCCGACGCCGGCGCCGCCGGCGGCGATCCCCGTGATCGCGACGACCTCGCCGCTCATTCGCGCAATGCCTCGCGCCGCGCGGCGTGCACCCAGAGGGACTGGCGGTCCGGCAGCCAGGGCGTGGAGGGCTGCGGAGGCGGGGCAGCGCCGGTCCGGCACTCCTCGGCGAGCAGCGCCGCGACCACGGCGAGCGGCCTCGCCAGCTCGGAGCGGATCTCCTCCGACAGGAGTCGGGCCCCCGCGCGCTCGAGGTACGCGATGTCGATCTCGCCCCGCTGGAAGTCGGGGTCGTCCATCACCCGCAGGTGAAACGCCTGCGACGACGGGATTCCCACGATCACCAGCTCTCGGAGCGCGCGCTGCATCCGCTGCAGCGCGACGGCCCGGGTCTCGCCCCACGCGATCAGCTTGGCGATGAGCGGGTCGTAGAACAGCGTGACCTCGTTCCCCGCCTCGATCCCGCCATCCCAGCGGATCCCGGGCCCGGCAGGCGGGCGCAAATACGCGATCGTGCCGGCGGCGGGAAGAAAATCGTGAAAGGGATCTTCGGCCGTGATCCGGCACTCGATGGCGTGGCCTCGCGGCTGAAGGGTGCCCGCATGGACGCGCAGCGGCTGCCCGGCGGCGACCCGGAGCTGCTCGCGGACGATGTCCACCCCATAGACCAGCTCGGTCACCGGGTGCTCCACCTGCAACCGGGTGTTCATCTCGAGGAAGCAGAACTCGCCCGTGGGCCCGAGCAGGAACTCGATGGTTCCAGCGCTGCGGTAGCCCACGGCGCTCGCCGCGGCCGCGGCCGCGTCGCTCATGCGCCGCCGCAGCGCCGGGGTCACGGCGACGGAGGGGGCTTCCTCGATGAGCTTCTGATGCCGTCGCTGGATGCTGCACTCGCGCTCGCCCAGCGCTACGACCCGCCCGAAGGAGTCGGCAAGGACCTGGATCTCCACGTGCCGCTGGTGCTCCAGGTACTTCTCCACGTAGACCTCGCCCGCCCCGAACGCTTTCAGCGCCTCGCTCTGCGCCGCTTCGAGCGCCGATGCCAGTTCGCCCTCCTCGCGCACCAGCCGCATCCCCTTCCCCCCGCCGCCCGCGGCGGCCTTGAGCAGCACGGGAAGCCTCAACCGCACCGCCTCGGCGCGCGCCTGCACGTGGTCGGCGACCGGCCGCATCGTTCCCGGTACGATCGGCACGCCGGCCGCTTGCATCCGCCGCCGGGCTTCCGTCTTGTCCCCCAGGGCGCGGATCGCCTCGGGCGGCGGGCCCACGAAGATCAAGCCGGCGTCGCCGACCGCCTGCGCGAACTCCGCGCGCTCGGAGAGAAAGCCGTAGCCGGGATGGACCGCCTGACACCCGGTCGCGCGCGCAGCCCCGATGAGCTTCGGGATGCTCAAGTAGGACTGCGGCGCCGGCGCAGGTCCGATCGGCACGGCCACGTCGGCTGCCCGTACGTGGGGCGCCAGCCGGTCCGGTTCGGAATAGACGGCCACCGCTTCCAGCGCCTCTTCGTGGCAGGCCCGGATGATGCGCAGCGCGATCTCACCGCGGTTGGCGACGAGGACGCGCTTGATGGGAGAGACGTCAGACATCGGGGGACGCGTCACACGTCACACGTCGCACGTTCCACGAAAGCGGGCGGCTGGGTCGCGCGAGGTGCCACGTGTGACGTGCTACCTGTGACGTGTGACGTCTCCAGTTAGCGCCGGCAGCTCGGGATCTCACCGATCAGCCTGAATGTGGCGAGGGCTCCGCACAGCGCGGGAGTCGCTCGGGCGGCGCGCCGATAGAGCGTGAGCGCCGGCTCCGCCCACGCCTCGTGGCCGTCGAGCGCCATCCGGAGGGCGGCGAACACGAAGTCGCGCGGTGGGACGTGGTCGTGCTTCCCCTCGGGACCCGCGACCCACACCAGCGGCCGGGCGGTCCAGGCGATCCGCGATCCCGCTTCGGGCGGCCGGTCGAGCCCCATGCTGACGCACACCGGCCGGTGCTTCACCGTCTCGGGGAGCCAGGTCGCGCTCTCGCTGCGTCGCCCCAGCTTCAGATCGTGCGCGAGCCGCGCCTGCAGTACCGGGTCGGCCCGAGATGCGGCCAGCGGGACGACCAGCAGGTCCGGCCGGAGGCCGCGCGAGAACCGCATGTACCACGCGGCGTACGAATCGGCCGCGTGGGCCGTGAGCAGGATGCCCCAGGTGGGGCAGGCGCGAAGCAGATTCTCGCCCAGCTCCTCGAGCACGGGCGGCAGCTTCAAGTCCGCGGGGACCGGCCCCCACTCCTGCGGGCCAGCGGCGGTCCCCAGCTGTTCCCACGCGAGGCGCGATCGCGCGCTCCAGGCGCCGACCCGCAGCACGCGGGCGGAGTCCGCTTCCGGATTCGCTCCGGCCGCGCTCAGGAACGCCGCCGCCCGCACGAGCGCCCCGTCGGCGGTGTCGAGCACCGCGCGCACCCAGAGCGTGTCCTGCGCCGCGAAGTGGGGCGACGCGTGCGCGCGCTCCGAAAGATCGAGGTACGCACGTCCGAGCATGAGCCACCCACGCCCATCGGTGGAGTCATGGGCGACGCGCGCCCACAGCGCTGCGGCCGAGTCGGGCGGCGGCGGGCTGGCGAACTGGGGAGCCTGGAGGAGCGCCGCGAGCGAGAGGGCGCTATAGAGGAATGTTGCCATGCTTGCGGGGCGGATTCCGGTCCCGCTTGGTTTCGAGCGTCGCGAGCGCGTCGATGAGCCGCGACCGCGTCTCGCGCGGATCGATGATGTCGTCGACATAGCCGCGGGCGGCGGCCAGGTAAGGATGGGCGAATTTCTCCCGGTACTCGGCCTCGCGCTCCTCGGTCGCGTCGGCCTTGTACAGGATCTCCACCGCGCCTTTCGGCCCCATCACCGCGATCTCCGCCGTCGGCCAGGCGACATTGTAGTCGCCGCGGATGTGCTTCGAGTTCATCACGTCGTAGGCTCCGCCATACGCCTTCCGCGTGATGACGGTGAGCTTGGGCACGGTCGCCTCGCAGTAGGCGTACAGGAGCTTCGCCCCGTGTTTGATGATGCCGCCATGCTCCTGCGCCACGCCCGGCAGGAAGCCGGGCACGTCCTCGAACGTGAGAAGGGGGAGGTTGAACGCGTCGCAGAACCGGATGAACCGCGCGCCCTTGAGCGACGCGTTGATATCCAGCACGCCGGCGAGCACGGCGGGCTGGTTGGCGATCACCCCGACCGGGCGCCCTCCCAGACGCGCGAACCCGACGAGCAGGTTGCCGGCGAACTCCCTGTGCACTTCGAAGAACTCGCCGTCGTCCACGACATGCCGGATCACCTCGCGCATGTCGTACGGCTTGGTGGGGCTGTCGGGCACGATCTCGAGCAGGTCTTCGTCCCGCCGGTCCACCGGATCGTTGCTGGGACGGATCGGCGGGCTGTCGAGGTTGTTCGACGGGATGAAGCTGAGGAGCGTCCGCATTGCCGTCAGGCACTCGGGCTCGGAGTCGTGGACGAAGTGCGCCACGCCGGAGGTCGCCCCGTGCACGTTGGCGCCACCCAGGCTCTCGAAGTCCACCTCCTCGTGCGTCACCGTCTTCACGACGTTCGGGCCGGTGACGAACATGTAGGAAACCCCCCGCACCATGAACACGAAGTCGGTGATCGCCGGGCTGTAGACCGCCCCGCCCGCGCACGGGCCAAGGATGGCGCTCAGCTGCGGCACCACGCCGGAGGCGAGGGTGTTGCGCAGGAAGATCTCGGCGTAGCCACCCAGCGAGACGACCCCCTCCTGGATGCGGGCGCCGCCCGAGTCGTTGAGCCCGATGATGGGAGCCCCGTTCCGCACGGCGAGGTCCATGACCTTGCAGATCTTTTCCGCGTGCGCCTCGGACAGGGACCCGCCGAACACCGTGAAGTCCTGCGCGAACACGTAGACCAGCCGCCCTTCGATCCGCCCGTAGCCCGTCACGACCCCGTCGCCCAGGTACCGCTCGTCGCCGAGCCCGAAATCGGTGCTGCGGTGCGTCACGAACCGATCGAGCTCCACGAACGTCCTGGGATCGAGCAGCACGTCGAGCCGCTCGCGGGCGGTCATCTTGCCTTTGTCGTGCTGCGTCTTGACGCGGTCGGGTCCGCCGCCGAGCTCGGATTCGGAGCGCTTCTGCTGCAGCAGCTCCAGCTTTTCGCGCATTGTCATGGCGAAAATCTAGGCGCACAGACGCATGGACGCAGCAGGGGCAAGCACCTAGGAAGCGAACAGGCCGTCCCCGCCGCGTCTAGCCTGGATTTGCCTGCTTTTCAGCTTCCGGGGGGCCGTTCTCTTTCGGCCAGCCTGTGGCCGCCAGCACGATCCGGTGATGAATCGGGTCCACCTCCAGCACCTTTAGCTCCGCCGCCTGTCCTTCCTTCACCGCCTCCGCCAGGTTCTGCACGTCGGGGATGCCGAGCTGAGACACGGGGACGAAGCCCTCGATGTCGTGCCCCAGATCCACCACGACTCCCTTGTCCATGAGGCGCAGGACGCGATGCCCACGGGATACGTCTCGCCGATGCGCAGCCATGGATCTTCCTGCGCTTGCTTCAGACCCAGAGAGATCCGCTTGTTCTCCGCGTCCACGTTCAGGATCAACACCTCGACCTCGTCGCCCTTCTTCACGACTTCGGAGGGATGCTGCACCCGCTTGGTCCACGACATGTCGGAGATGTGAATCAGGCCGTCGATGCCCGGCTCGATCTCCACGAACGCGCCGAACGAGGTGAGGTTGCGCACCTTCCCCTTGAGGCGCGCGCCCACGGGATACTTCTGCGGCAGCGCCATCCAGGGATCCTCCTCGGTCTGCTTCATGCCGAGCGAGATCTTCTCCTCCGCCTCGTCCACCTTGAGCACCACGGCTTCGATCGTCTCCCCGATGGAAACAATCTTCGACGGATGCCGCACATTGCGGGTCCAGCTCATCTCGGAGATGTGGACCAGCCCCTCGATCCCGGCTTCGAGCTCCACGAACGCGCCGTAGTTGGTGATCGAGACCACTTTGCCCTGCACGCGGGTGCCGACGGGATACTTCG
>QHVD01000399.1 GCA_003222235.1 Gemmatimonadota bacterium
CCGTGATCGTCGAGATCAAGAATCTCGAGGACAGTCGGGTTGAAGCGGTGGAGAAGGTGCTCTGGAAGTGGCTGGTGCGGCCGGGCGACCCGATCCCCATCTTCTATGGCAACTGGGACCGAGTCCGTTCCGGTTCGGCGTTGATCGCGGCCCAGCTGCTAGCCATTGGTGGCGGATTTGATCTCGTGCTGTCGCGCCAGAATCATCCGTTAATGCCCGTCGTTGGCGCCAGGAAGCGCGCAGGAGCCTCGCGGCGATGGCTCTTGACCCCGGAGTCCGACCGACCGCCGACCTTGCCTCGTGAAGCCTCGCACTGGTAATCGCCAATTGCGCGGCCTGAGGAATCGAGTATTCATCATTGGGGTCGGGCGGCGCGGGCTGAACCGTCGATAGAACCAGCGCTTCACCGCGTCCACAGTGACGAGATAGAGCATCACCGCGAGCAAAAGGAGCGGCACGAAGGCCAGCTGCCGATAAGGCGTGCGATATGCCATGCTGGATTCGTCCTCAATTGCCATGCCTTCGTCGTTAGGGTGGGCAGAACCAGCGGTGTGTTCCATACTGGGCGGAGGGACTACGCAACGGACATGCCACGGCTTCGATAGCGGCATCCACGAAGAAGCTGCGCCATTCGGAGGCGAGGCTGCGGAGATGTGCAGACGCCTTCAGCCCCCTTGCGATTTCCGGCGACACTGCCCGGGACTTGCACGGTTGCACGGTCGCTTGCGCGGACGAGTGCCCTAGCTTGCTTCTTCTAGTCTGTCCTCCGGTCGGTCAGCCCACCCTGGCGCTTCTCGACCACCACCTCCTCGACCTCGGCGGCACCTACGGCGACCCGCAGGCGGGCGACCCCGTTCAAGTACGACGAGCTACGGATCGAGCACGACCAGGGTGATGGACCTGGCGTCTCCTCCTATTGTGCCGGGAGCGCCACGGGCGGGCTTTGGTTGTCATCGGTGTGATGATCAACGACCCGCGAATCTGGTTCTTGTGCGGAGCCCTGAAGCGGCAGTAACCACCGCAGCCCGGCGGCGCACCTCCCGCGTTGATGGGGCATTGGCCTACGCTCGATGCGGCGGCTCCCGGAGGCAGCGACCCGCTCCTGGTGCCGACCACCGTCCCGTTTCCACCCACGAGTTCGATCTTCTGTTCATGGTGGACGCGCCGACGTTAACCACGTCGCAATGAAGACGCGGCCTGGCGGGTTTACCATGAAACCCGTCGTGGATGGTGCGGCGTTCACGGTGTGGCTGATCGCAAAAGCAGCGATCACGGAGAGTGGTAGAAGCCTCATGCGATCCCTCCCTCTCGTCTTTTGGACGGCGCCGTTGCATTGCATGGCAACGAAGTGCACTCGGGGGGCGCCGTCAAGACCCTGGCGGTGGAATCGCGTCCTATCACCCGCCGGCCCTCCGTAACGAGGGCGCCTGCGGGAGACATTGGGAATCAAGCCGCCGCCATGCATCCCTACCTTGATTCTACCCCTATCTTCCCGCCCTCAGCTTCAGCGTAAACGTTTCGGTCTTCATCCCGCGCTTCGTCGGGCAGTCAACGGTGCCGTTAATCTCTGTCGGAATGGGCGTGAAGCCGTTTCCCGGCACGCTCGGCCCCATCGGATGGCTCAAATTCTCGGGTTCTTCCGGCTTCAGTGTGGGTAGAGGTCGAGGCCACCGCAGTGGAAGTAGATCGCGGTCTTGAAGTTCTCCCGATTGCGGAAGCCACGGGCGGTGTAGCGGATCCACTGGATCTTCGAGTTCAGGCCCTCGGCCGTCGCGTTGGTGATCCGGTGGCGCAGGTAGGTGAGGATGTTCGGCAGGTGCGTCTTGAGCATCCGCGCCTTCTCGATCATGGGCCGGAGCCGCGAGTGCGTCGCCCAGAAGTACCAGTGGCGGAAGAACTTGCGGGCGGCCCCGACGTAGCGGTACTGCCAGAGGTCCGCGGCCGTCTCCTTGAGCGCCCAGGCCCGGGCCACCTTGAGCGTGCTGTTGCGTAAGGCCCCGAAGGCGCGCCACGCGGCGCGGGTGAAGCGATCGGGATGGCGGAGCCACGCGTACTTGGTGCCCGTGAGCCGCGTGTCGCCGCGGGCCTGGAGCTCACGGTGCTCGACGCGCCGCACGCGATCGACGCCCTCGTTGAGGTGCTTGGCGCAGTGGAAGCGATCGAACACGATCTTGCGGTCGGCGTCGGGTACCTGCGCGCGGGTCGCCTGCACGTACGGCTCCCACATGTCCATCGCGATCGCCTCGACCTGCGCCCGCTGCGCCGCGGTCAGCCCCAAGGCCCAGAAGGCTTCCAGGCTCTCCCGCTTGCGGTCGTCCGCCACGAACAGCACCCGGGCACCCGCGAGATCGCTCACCACGGTCACGTAGTCGTGGCGGCGCTGGAAGGACTTCTCGTCCACCCCGATGTAGCGCAGCTCAAGCGTCCCGCGGCGTTCCAGGCCGCGCCCGACCGCGCGGCGCTCGATGGCCCCACACCGCGTCCCACCCCAGCTTCAGCTGGCGCGCGACCGCGCTCACGGCTGCTTCCCGCAGCCAGTCGATCGCCAGCCGCTCGAACAGCAGGGTGAACTTCGAGCCCGGGCTCGCCCACGGGACCGCACTCTGCACCACGCCG
>QHVD01000142.1 GCA_003222235.1 Gemmatimonadota bacterium
GTCGTGCTCCGACAACGCAACGGGGACGTCCGGATGCGTGTGATACCAGCCGATCAGGTGACCGTTCGCTTGCGCCACCTGATCGAGGATGCGGTCCCAGATCTGCATGACGACGTCGGCGGTGCGATCGCCCTCGATCGGCTGACCGAATCGCAGGATCGAATCGATGACGAGATAGGAAACGTTGGTCTCGGGGCATTCGCGCAGATCGCCCACGAGGAATCCGAGCGACCCCTGATCGGGGTGCAGCACGGCCGCGACATGCTCGTGGATTCCGGTGAGCGCCGGCTGCTCCAGGAAGATCGGGAACGGGACGGTTCGCGGACGCGGGCCCGCAACGCCGGGGCTCCAGAGAATGGACCGGGCGAGCGGGAGCGGCTGCTGCAGTGGAGAGTCTGCACCCATCGTGTCAAGATAGCGAGCGGCTGGGCCAGGCGCCTAGCTGAGCACGCCTGCCATGAGGTCTGCGGCGCGTTCCACGTCCCGCCGGCTCACGTCGAGGTGGGTCACCGCGCGCAGGCGGCGTGGCCCGAAGGGCACGAGCAGCACGCCCGCCCGCGCCAGCCTGGGGAGGACGGTCTCCGCCGTGTCGCTTTCACGGACCAGGTCGATCATGACGATGTTGGTCTCCGGAGGAACGAGGCGTACGGCCGGAAACGCCGCCAGGCGCTCGGCGAGCAGCTTGGCATGTTCGTGGTCTTCCCCGATTCGCGAGAGGTTGTGGTCGAGGGCCCAGAGCGCGGCGGCCGAGAGGAGGCCGGACTGCCGCATGCCGCCACCCAGGCGCCGGCGGATCTCCCAGGCGAAGGCCCGGTCCCCGCTGCCGAGCGCCAGGCACGACCCCACAGGGCACCCGAGGCCCTTCGAAAAACTCACCATCACCGTGCCGACTCCGCGTGTGAGCGCGGACACAGGGAGGCCGAGCGCCACGGCGGCGTTCCAGAGCCGCGCGCCGTCGAGGTGCACCCGCAGCCCGGCATCGCCTGCCACCTGCACGATCCCCGCCAACGCCTCCGGGGGAAGCACCCGACCGCCTGCGGCGTTGTGGGTGTTTTCCACGGCGACCGCGCCGGCCCGCGGCACGTGTGGCGAGGCCGGACGCAGCGCCGCCCGGACCAGGTCCCCGGTCAGGAGACCGTCCGGCGTGGAGATTGGGCGGATCTGTACGCCCCAATTGGCAGCGACGCCCGCCATCTCGTAATGCACCAGATGGGCGTTCGCCTCCAGCAGAAGCTCCGTGCCTGGACGCGTGAGCAGCGCGATGCCCGTTTGGTTGGCCTGCGTGCCCGACGGGAAGAAGAGCGCGTCGTCCTGGCCGAGCAGCTCCGCCACGCGCCGCTCGAGCCGGCGGGTGGTCGGGTCCCCGTCGAGCACGTCGTCGCCCACTTCCGCCTCGGCGATGGCGCGCCGCATCGCGGGTGCGGGCCTCGTGACGGTGTCGCTCCGCAGATCGATCGGCGGAGCGCTCATCCGAGCCGCACCCGCTGCGAGCGCCGCATGCGGATGAGGTCGTAGGTCTCCGCCACCTCGCCGCCCAGCAGAAACAGGTAGGCCGTGTAATACACCCAGAGCAGGAACAGAAACAGCGCGACGACGTTCGCGTCGGAGGCGACGCGGTCGAGGGTCGCGAACTTCACGACATACAGCGCGTACAGCCGCTTCGCCACCTCGAACCCGAGCGAGCAGAACACCGCCGCGACCAGGGCGGTGCGCCAGTAGATGCGGCGGCTCGGCAGGAACTTGTAGATGACGAAGAACAGGACCACGCCGAGCGCAAAGGCCCACGCCTCCAGCCCGAACCGCCACACCCACTCGGACGCGAAGCTCGAGCCCGACAGGGACGCGGTCCGGCGCGCCTCCCAGGCCGCGAGCACGGCGCTCAGCACCAGCAGAAACCCGGTGCAGCCGACCATCGCCAGGTCGAGCAGCTTGGCCGCGGGCCAGGAGCGCCGCTCGTCGGTGTCGAAGACCTCGTTCAGCGCGGCGCGCAGGCCGCCGAACAGGCGAGTCGAGAACCAGAGAAACAGGGGGAGGCCGACCGCGGTCAGGCGGCCGCGCCGCCGCACCACGCTCGCCACGGCGCGCTCCACGCCCTGGAAAGCCTCGTCGCTCCCCTCCCCACCCCCGGGCGCGGTCGGAAGCAAGCGCGACAGCAGATGGTGCAAGTCCACCTGCTGTGTGGTGATCTGGTGCTGGACGAGGTAGCCGGCGGCGGCGAGCAGCAGCGCGATGAAGGGGATGAGCGTGAGCAGGAGATCGAAGGAGAGCGCGCTGGCGAGAAACGGGATGTTATCGTCGAAGGCCGCTTCGAGCGAGCGGCGCACGACACCCACTACGGACCGATGCCAGCCCCCCTCGGGCCTCACGCGACCGGCTCGTCCTCCTCCTGGGCGGCGGGGAGCGCCCCGCGGCGGCGGCGCTTCACCTTCTCCTCCGTGAGGCGATGCTCGAGCGCCGCCCGGGCCGACGGCGCCGCTTGGTCCTCGCGCGCTGTCTCGACCAGCTCGCCGAATTCCTCCGCGGTACCGGTGGCGAGGTCGCGCAATCCGCGCAGCTTGCGGGACAGCTTCGTGCGGGTCACTTCCCCCTCGGGGGCGAACAGGTACCCGAGCACCGCCCCGATCCCGACGCCGAACAGGAACGCCCCAAACCCGGAGCCGCGCTCGCTCATTCGCCCGCCTCCAGGTCGTCAGGAGCGGCCACCGTCACCGCGCGGGGCCGCGCATGGGACTGGAGCGGCGGCTTGATCCAGCGGTCGACCGTGCCGCGCGTGTTGGTGACGCGCAGCTGCTCGAACAGGAAGGCGAACGTGTCCTCGAGGTCCCCCGCGATCGCCGCCCGCACGTCCGCTGGGAGGTCCCACAGGCGCCGCTTGAACGGCCCGATCGCCTTCTTGCGGCTCTTGTAGATGAACTGCTGCTCGGTGTCGCCCTTCTTCCATTCGTCCTTGCACTCGGACCTAACCCACTCGTTGATCTCGTCGCGCACATCGGCCGGCAGCTTCGGGTGGTCGAAGACGATGTTTTGGAAGTTGGTCGCGAGGTGGATCTCGATCGCCTCGCGCGCCGGGAAGTGCCCGAATGCCTCGGGCGGGAGGGTCGAGGCGCCGTGCTGCACCGCGCCGCCCAGCCCATACCGCGCGCGCGCTTCGCGGGACAGCGTCTGCAGCGCGTCGAGGTCGAGCTGGACCTTGGCGATCGAGCCGTCGGGCAGCACCACGCCGCCATGGCTCGTCCCCGTCTGGACGGAGATTTTGCTGATCCCGACGTACGGCCCCCCCGCCAGTCGCTGCAGCGTGCGCGTGTATCCCTCCATGAACGCCTCGAGCTCGTGGACGTCCGAGTTCTTGCCCCCCACCTCGCCGATTTCCGCGCCCACCGAGACGGTGACGCCCTCGGGCTCGCGGTCGCGGACGAATTTGGTGAGCTCGGCGGCGCGCTCGTAGTTCACGCGCTGCTGCTCGTCGAGCGTGGACTGGGAGAGGTCCACGAGCGTGGACGTATCGACGTCGATATTGTAGAAGCCGGCGCCCAACTCCTCTTCGATCAGCGCCCGCACGGCGCCGAGTTCGGCCTGGGCGTCCGCCCCGTACTTCTTGGCGTTCACCTGGACGTGGTCGCCCTGGATGAAGAGGGGCCCCTCGAAGCCCTCGCGCAGCGCCGCCGCCGTCATGACGGCCACGTACTCCGCGGGGCGCTGCTCGGTGTATCCGATCTCGCTGCGCGCGATCTCCAGCACCAGCGCCCCCACATCCAGCCGCGTGGCGGCCCGGAAGACGGCGCGGGCCGTGTCGTAGGCCAGCACGCGGACGTTCATCGCGGGCGTGGTGAACGGAGGGACCTCGCCCTGCCCGCGCGCCAGATACAGCTCGTGGATCGAAGCGGGGCGCACCCCCGCCTGCTGCCCGATCTCCCAGATCAGCCAGCGCGCCTGCTCGCGCGCCTCGGGCACGCCGAAGACCGCCTGCCTCGCGAGATCGTCGAGCGCCGCGCTCTGGCGGACCGACGCGTTCTGGAAGCGCCGCAGCGTGGCGTCGAATGCGTTCGACATGGGACCGTCCCCCCTCCCCCCGCCGTCGAATCTAGGCCCCGCCCACGTCGATGACCAGCCCGTCGTAGGCCGGGGCGATGCCGTCGGGCAGGCGCGCCGCGAGCTCCGCGTGCGGCGTCTCGTGGGTGAGATGCGTGAGAAAGGTTCGCCGCGCCGCGATCTGCCGCGCCGCCGCGACGGCCTCCGGGATAGAGAGATGGAGCGGGTGCGGACGCGACAGCAGCGCGTTCACCACCAGGACCTCGAGGCCTCCGAGCTGCGCCCGCGCGGCGTCCGGAATGGCCTTGACGTCGGTGAGGTAGGCGACCGGACCGATGCGATAGCCGAACACCGTGCTATCGCCGTGGGGCAGCGCGAGGGGGCGCACCGGCATCCCGGCGATCTCCGTCTCGCAGTCCGGTGCGAGCGCCCGAGCGGTCAGCTCGGGTTTGCTGGTCCCGGGGGACGCGGGCGTCCCGTCGAAGATGTAGCCGAAGCGGCGCGCCAGCTCGGCGAGCGTGCCCGCCGCGCCGTACACCTCGAGACGGGCGGGGTGCCGCACCGAGATGGCCCGGAGGTCGTCGATCCCGTGGATGTGGTCCGCGTGGGCGTGAGTGAAGAGCACCGCGTCCACCGCGGCCACGCCCGCGGCCACGAGCTGGAGACGCAGCTCGGGAGGCGTGTCGATCAGCAGGCGGCGTCCCCCCGCCTCGAGCAGCGCGGCCGTGCGACTGCGTTTGTCACGCGGATCGGGCGAGGTACAGGTGACGCAGCGGCAGCCGATCTGCGGCACGCCGTACGACGTGCCGGTGCCGAGGAACACGAGCTTCACGTCACACGACCTCGACCTTGAGCAAGTTGGTTGTGCCGGAGACCCCCCAGGGCACTCCGGCGGTCGTCACGATGCGGTCACCGGCCCGCGCCAGGCCGCGCTTCAAGATGAGGTCGCGCACCACCGCAAGCATCGCATCGTATCCCGGCACGCGGTCCACGAGCACCGGCGCCACGCCCCACACCAGGGCGAGCTGCCGGTAGGTGACGAGCTCGGTGGTCACGGCGAGGATCGGCACCGGAGGCCGCAACGCGGCGACCTTGCGCGCCGTGAACCCGCCCTGCGTGATCGTGACGATCAGCGGCGTCTTCAGCATGCGGGCCACGGCGCTGGTCCCGAGCGCGATGGCGTCCTCCACCGACACGTCCTCCCGGGCCGCGAGGCGCCGCTCCTCGCGCCCGACGGCCGGGCTCTGCCGCTCCGTCTCGCGGATGATTCGGTCCATCGCGCGGACGGCGTCGAGCGGATACTCCCCCACCGCCGTTTCGGCCGAGAGCATGACTGCGTCGGTGCCGTCCAAGATCGCGTTGGCGACGTCCGAGGCCTCGGCGCGGGTGGGGCGGGGATGCCGGACCATCGATTCCAGCATCTGGGTCGCCGTGATCACCGGCTTGCCGTGGCGGTTCGCCTCGCGGATGAGCCGCTTCTGCACGACCGGGACCTCCTCGAACGGCAGCTCGACCCCCAGGTCGCCGCGGGCCACCATCACCGCATCGCTGGCCGCGAGGATGCGCTCCAAATCCTCGAGCGCGGTGGCCTTCTCGATCTTTGCGACGAGCTTCAGGCCGTCGGGGACGAGCCCGCGCACCTCGGCGAGATCTTCGGCGCGGCGCACGAACGAGAGCGCCACATATTCGACGCCGTGCGCCACGGCGCCGGCGACGTCCTCACGATCCTTGTCGGTGAGCGCCGGGGCGCTCACCTGCAGCCCGGGGAGGTTCATCCCCTTGTGGGACGTGAGCGTGCCGCCATCGACCACCCGCCCGTACACCCGCGGCCACTCGATCCGGGTCACCTCGACGGACAGCAGGCCGTCATCCAGCAGGATGGTCGCGCCGACTCGCGCGTCGCGCGCCAGATCGGCGTACGTCGTGGGCACCTCGTCCCGCGCCGCCGATTCTTCCGGCGCGAACACCACGACCTCCCCGGAGCGCAGGAGCCGCGGCTCGGGCAGCGCTCCGACGCGGATGCGGGGACCCTGCAGGTCCAGGAGCACCGCGACCGCGACCCCGGCCTCATCGGCCGCACGCCGCGCGGCCGCGATCCACCCGCGCCGCAGCTCGGGTGAACCGTGGGAGGCGTTGACGCGGATCACGTTGACGCCGGCGTCGATCAGGGCGGCGATGCGCTCGGGAGTCCCCGTGGCGGGACCCAGCGTCGCGACGATCTTGGTGCGGCGGATCAGACAGTCCCTCCTTCCGCAAGCGCCGCGACCAGCGCCGGCAGCACCGTGCCGGCCGGCCCGCGGCAGACGATGTCTGCGGCGGCGACCCCGCTGGGACCGGGATTCACCTCGACGACCGTGGCGCCCACCCCCCGCGCCTCGAACGGCGGCCGGGCAGCCGCCCCGATGGTGCCGGCGAGGTCGCCTGCCGCAGGGCCGTGCTCAGCAATCCACATTTCTCGGCGCCCCGCCGTGTGTGGAAAACCACCCCTGCGAGGGTCGGTGCCGGCGCACCGGTGCGAGGCGCAGAGATCGCCGCTCTGAATCGATCTAACTGTTTGCCGAATGCGGAAGTAGAGCGCAGAGCTCAAGCACCGTCTCAGCACCACTCATCCGCGGTGACTGTGACGGCCGACTGCATAAAGATACGCACATTCGTAACCCCCCCCGATTCGCTTCCGGCTCAGCGCAGTACCCCGATCAGCTTCTCCGCCAGACGGCTCCTGAAGTCCTGCAGCAGACGAATCGTCCTGCTGATGCTCGCGGCGGGCAGGCCTTCGATCGCGCGCGCCGCGAGGCGCCGCTCAAGCTGGCCGGCCCGGAGCAGCATCTCGACGCCACGGCGGGTGAGGGTGACGCGAACGCCCCGATCATCCTCGGGATCGGGCGTCGTTTCCACCAGGCCTTTGGCCTCGAGCCGCTGCACGAATGTGGTGGCTGCCGCGCGTGAGACTTGGAGCAGATCGGCGATCTCCTTGGGCCGCGCTCCGTCGGGGCCCCCCTGGTCCACAGCGGAGAGCGCCGCGTGGGCGCGATGCGACAGCCCGTAGGCTCGGAACGCGCGGTCTCCCGCCCGCTCCACCGCGCCGCGCGCGGCGGCGATGGCGTCCGTCAACTGAAGCGCGAGCTCGGAGCGGTCGGGCATGGGGAGGTCAGACGTCAGACGTCAGACTGGAGACGCCGGAGCGGGATATCATTAGCATATTGACAGTTAATATGATGACGATCTCTAAGGTCTGAGGTCTGATGTCTCTCCTCAGCAGGTCTCCGTCCAGTCCACTGGCGACGTCGCGCCGCAGCGGACACAGCGCAGCCTCGCCGGCTTCCCGGCGAAGTCCTGGCGGTAATGGCACAGCGGGCACACGGCGTAGGTGCCGACGACCTCCATCCCCTTCCCTCCCGGCGTGGGCCGGAGCACGGCGGTGCGGACCACGACGCTCCAGTGATCGGGGACCTCGGTCCGGATCTCGACGTCGCCGCGGCGGAGGCGGACGCGCTGGTTTCGTACCTCGACAACGAGGTGACCGTCCGGCGATTCTTCGATGACGGGATACCAGGCACCGCGACGCAAGACGTCGGCCACGTCGGCCGCGCACCGGGCCCAGCCGAGGGTGATCCGCATTGTTCCCATGATAGCAGGTTTTGATAAATTCCGTTATGCGCGACCTGGGTCGAGTGGTGCGGCTCCAGATACAACGCTCCTCGCTGAAGACGGGCGAGAAGCCGCGGCGAGTCTACGACCCCTCCCCCATCCTACCCGTGGGGCGGCTCGCGGTGTCTTCGGATGGGGCGCTCGGTGAAGCCCCCGGCGGCTCCTGGATCGTGGACGTCCACCACCGGGCGCATCCCGGCACCAAGAACAGCGACGGCGAGCACGGCATATCGCTGGGATTCACGTCGCATTACGCCGCGATGCGGGAGCGGTTCGGGAGCCGAATCGAGTTGGGCTGCGCGGGAGAGAATATCCTGGTGGAAACGGGCCGGCAGCTCACCCTGGAGGACCTGCGCACCGGGGTCGCGATCTGCACGCCGGACGGCGTCGAGGTCTCACGCCTGACGGTGCTCGACGTCGCGCATCCGTGCCGCCCGTTCACGGCGTGGGCTCTGGGCGGCCTCGAGGAATCGCACGTGCTCAAAGACCACCTTCAGTTCCTCGACGGGGGTATGAGGGGCTTCTACTGTCTGGGAGTCGCTTCGGGTACCGTGTCGGTGGGAGACCGGGTGGTGCTACCGTAATCGGGAAACGGGAAACGCGTGCCGGCCTCTCACGTTTCCCGTTTCTCGTTTCTTATCGTTAGCTCATTTCTTCCCAGGCGAGAAGGGCGGTCTTCTTGCAGCGCTCGCAGGTCAGCTCTTTCGCGTCGGCCGGGAACGCCTCCCGGTGCCGACACGTGGGGCAGACCGCGTAGGTGAGCGGGAAGATACGGCCCACGCGCTGGATCTCCCGCGGCTCGCACCGCACGATGCTCCACCGGTCGGGGGGGTGGTAGCGGATCTCGAGGAAGCGGCGATCGACCGGTACGTTGCGTCGGTTCACGTCGAGCACCACGATGTGGCTCGATGAAATGCGCACCACCGGGTACCAGGCGCCACGACGTAGAAGATGGGCTCCGGGTCTGCCGACCCGAGCCCAACCTTTGGCCTGGAGCCGTGTCGGAGTCACAGTGCGGGACGGACTGGTCACGCCTTCATGTGTAACGTCATTCCGCTCGCCAGGTCGTGACAGGGGTCACAGGCGAATGGGTGATCCGCGCTACGGTGGCGAGATCTGGAGCTCACGCCCCACGACGGCCTCACCCGCACTCGCTGAACCCGCAGACATGGCACTTGGCGCAGCCCTCGATGAACGCGAGCTGCGAGCCGCAGTCCGGGCAGGCCCCGATGAAGTCCCGATCCGGCACGCGCGATTCGAGCGCCCCCGCCCCTGCCCCCGCCTCCCCCGCCCCCGTTCCTGTCGCCGCGTCGGCGTCGGGGGCGACGACGTCGCGCACGGGCAGCCCGGCGGTCTGGGCAGGCACCCCGCCCAGGAGCTCCTGCTGGATGCCGTGCTTGTCCTGCATCCATTTCTCGATCGCGATGCCGATGGCATCGGGTACAGAGAGGACCTTGTTCGGGCCCAGACCGACGGGGCGGTCGGAGGAGATCCCGCGCAGCTGGCGGTAGATCTCCGGCATCGGAACGCCCGAGCGGAGCGCGAGAGAGATCAGGCGGCCGATCGCCTCGACGTCGGCCATGAGCGGGGCACCGGCTTTCCCGAGGGAGATGAACACCTCGAACGGCTGGCCGCGGTCGTCCTCGGTGATGGTCACGTACATCGTCCCGAGCGGGGTCTCGATCCGCCGGGTCGAGCCCTTCAGAAGGTCGGGGCGCGAGCGCTTCGAGCGGCGCTGCAGGTTCTCCGCCTCGGCCTCGTGCAGCTTGGCACGCGTCCGCTCGAGCTCGGCCTCGAGCTCGGCGATGTGCCCGAGCGCCTCGGCGAGCTGGCGCTGCACCTCCTCGGCAGGCGTGCCTCCCCCCCCCGCCCGCTGCTGGACTTGCTTCGCCGTCGCGCCGGTCGAGAGCACCTGCATCTCGCGCGACGCGTCGCGGTACACCGTGACGCCCTTGCAGCCGAGCTCGTAGGCGAACCGATAGATCTGCTCCACGTCCTCCTCGGTCGCCTCCTGCGGGAAGTTGCAGGTCTTGGAGATCGCCGAGTCGGTGAACTCCTGGAACGCGGCCTGCATCCGAATATGCCACTCGGGCGTCACGTCGTGCGCGGTGACGAAGACCCGCTGCCACTGCGCCGGCACGTCGCCGAAGTGGATGTGGCCCGCCTCGGCGATGCGGTGTACCAGGCCGTCCGAGTACCACCCCTCCTGTCGCGCGACGGCGACGAAGTCCTCGTTCACGTCGGGCATGAGCGCACCCGCCTGGTTCCGCATGAACGCCACGGCGAACAGCGGCTCGATCCCCGACGAGCAGCCGGCGATGATCGAGATCGTCCCCGTAGGCGCCACCGTGGTCACATTGCAGTTGCGCAGCCGGCGCATCGGGCGGATCCGCCCGCCGTCCGGGCCGCGGGCGCACGTCGCATCCGGACCCCAGATCGACCGCTCCCACTCGGGGAACACGCCGCGCTGCTCCGCCAGCCGCTCGGAGGCGACCTTCGCCTCCTCGTCCACGAACTGCATCAGCCGGCGCCCGAGGGCGACGCCCTCGTCCGAGTTGTACGGAACGCCGAGGCGCACCAGCAGATCCGCCCATCCCATCACACCCAGCCCGATCCGCCGGATTCGCTGCGCCAGCTGGTCGATCTCCGGCAGCGGGTACTTGTTCGCGTCGATGACGTTGTCGAGGAAGTGGATGCACAGGTGCACGGCCGTGCGCAGCCGCTCCCAGTCCACCTCGCCCTCCTTGACGAACAGGCCGACGTTGATCGAGCCGAGGTTGCACACGTCGTAGGGGAGCAGCGGCTGCTCGCCGCAGGGGTTCGTGGCCTCGTAGGTGCCGAGGTGCGGGACCGGGTTGTAGCCGTTCGCCCGATCGACGAAGTACACTCCCGGCTCACCCGTCTTCCACGCGCCGTGAACGATCTGGCGGAACACCGCGCGCGCCTCGAGCCGGCCGACCGCCTTCCCGGTGCGGGGGTGAATCAGGTCGTAGGTCGTCCCTTCCTCCACCGCGCGCATGAACGCGTCGGTCACCGCCACCGAGATGTTGAAGTTCGTGATCTGGGTGATGTCGTCCTTGCAGGTGATGAACTCCAGGATGTCCGGGTGATCCACCCGCAGAATCCCCATGTTCGCTCCGCGCCGGGTCCCCCCCTGTTTCACCACGTCGGTGGAGGCGTCGTACAGCTTCATGAACGAGACGGGGCCGGACGCGACTCCCATGGTGGAGCGCACGACGTCGTTCTTCGGCCGCAGCCGCGAAAACGAGAAGCCCGTGCCGCCCCCCGACTGGTGGACCAGGGCCATCGCTCGCAGCGTGTCGTAGATCCCGCTCTGGCCGTTCGAGAGGCAGTCATCGATCGGGAGCACGAAGCAGGCCGAGAGTTGCCCGAGGGGACGGCCGGCGTTCATCAGTGTGGGCGAGTTCGGCATCCACACGCGCGTCGCCATCAGCTCGAGGAACGTCTCGGCGAGGCCCTCGACCGCCTTCTCCGAGGCGCCGTACGCCCGGTCGGGCGCCGCGATCGTTCGGGCGACGCGCCAGAACAGATCCTCCGGCCCTTCGATCGGACGCCCCTGGTCGTCCTTCACGAGGTAGCGCCGCTCGAGCACGGTAATGGCGTTGGCGCTCAGGTCGAGCTTCGTTTTGCGCACGGAAGCGGTCATCGCTGCCTCGTCCGTCATGGCGACGTGGAATCTAACGCGCCGAACAGCGCGCGAGGCCGACCGGCGAGAGCGTCGCCGTCACGGGACACTTCACCAATGCACATCACAAACTTGTTCGGGCGATCGGGAACGTACCCGTGCGGTGCCGCTCGGCCTCCGCCAGATAGTGTTCCCAGGTCTGCCGGATGCGCGCCCGCAGCGCGTCGTCCACAGCGCGGGTGACTCGGGCCGGCACACCCACGACCAACGAGCCCGGCGGGATGCGGGTTCCCTCAGGCACGACGGCGCCCGCTGCCACCACACTGCCGGTCCCGATGTGAGCCTCGTTCAACAGAATGCTTCCCATCCCGATGAGACAGTCGTCCTCCACGGTGCAGGCGTGGAGGATGGCGCCGTGGCCGACCCCGACGCGCGCCCCGATCCGCGCCGGCTTCCCGCCGTCCACGTGCACGATGGCGCCATCCTGGAGGTTCGAGGCCTCGCCGACGCGGATCGGCGCCATGTCGCCGCGCAGCACGGCGCCGTACCAGACGCTCACGCGGGGCTCGAGCGTCACGTCCCCGAGGACCACTGCGCCCGGGGCGATGAACGCCGTGGGGTGGATATCGATTACTGCCTCACCGGTTGAAACGGCCACTGCACCCAGGCATCGACCGGCTCGCCGTTTTTCTGCGCGGGGTTCCAGCGCAGCTGCCGCGCCATGTCCAACGCCTGGTCATTGAACGTCTCCAGGTTGGACGGGCCGAACACGCGGGCATCGAGGGTGACGCCGTCCCTGGAGACGCGAATCAAGAGGATCGCCTGCCGGGGCAAGGTCGGGGAATCGGCCGGCAGGGGGATCAGCGTCGCCGACAAGGGTAAGGGCTTGGTGTCGAAGCACATGTTGTCCTGATTGTAGGCCGGTCCGTACACGCCGCACGGATCCGCGTTCGGGTCCGCCCTGCGTTCGCCATTCGCGGCGAGCGGCTCCAGGTCCACTTTGACGCTGAGGGGGGCGCCCGGTGTGACGATCACCTGGCGCTTGAAACGAGCAAAGCCCCGGGCGACGACCGCGAGCGCGTACGTCCCGGGGGGCACGTCGACCTGAGCGCCGCGGACCGGCAAGCCGTTCAAGGTGACGCGGGCGCCGCGCGGTACACCCTCCAGCGTGAGGCGGCCGGGCGTTCCCGGCGCCACGGGGGCCGGCGCCAGCGTAGCGGGGTTCGTATCGCTCGGCGCCGGGACTTGCGCCGCCGGAGCCGGCGCCTGCGTGGCGGGGTTCGTATCGCTCGGTGCCGGGACCTGCGCCGCCGGAGGCGGCGCCTGCGTGGCGCGGTTCGCATCGCTCCGTGCCGGGACCCGTGCCGCCGCCGTCTCGGTTGGCGCGACGGAGAGTGTGAGGGGCGGGCCGGTGTCCGAGAGGAGTCGCTGGGCGAGGGTGTCGCGAACCGCCGCCGCCAGGGAGTCCGGCGCCGCGCTGCGGGCGAAGAAGAGCAGTCCCTTCTTGTACGCATACAGCCCCGGTGCGCCGAGGGCGATGCTGACCAAGACCACCCAGAGCGCGATCCCCGCCCCCACGGTGCGGTGCGCCGGCTCGGCGACGGCGGCACCGAGCCGGGACCCCGCCGGCAGCGGGGGGAGCGGGGTCGTCGGCGCGCCGGTGAGGCGCGCGCCCGCGAGCGACGGAATGGCGCGGGTCGGGGCGGCGGCGAGGCCGACCGTGGAGCCGCTGCCGCCCGCCTCGAGCGCCCCGACGAGCTCATCCGCCGTTTGGAAGCGGTCATCCGGCGCCTTCGCCATCATCTTGCGGATGATCTCGAACAGGGAACGCTGCTCGTGAGTCTCGAGCGGCGGCGCGGCCAGCTCCTCCATGATGTGCTTGTAGCCGATCGAGAACGAGTCCTCCCCGTCGAACGGCACCTTGCCGGTGAGGCTCTCGAACGCGACGACGCCGAGCGAGTAGATGTCGCTCCGCCCGTCGAGTTGCTGGGCACGGGCCTGCTCCGGGCTCATGTAGTGCGGCGTACCGATCGACATCCCCGTGCCCGTGAGCTTGCCGCCGGTCGCGGCCTTGGCGATCCCGAAGTCGGTGACGACCGCCAGGCCGTGCTCGTCGAACATGATGTTGTCCGGCTTGATGTCGCGGTGCACGATGCCGCTCTTGTGCGCGTAGGAAAGGGCGCGCGCCACCTGGATGAGGATGTCCCGAATCTCCGCCGGAGGCAGCGAGCGCTGGGCGGCGAGCACGGCGGAGAGCGGCTGGCCGCGCAGGAACTTCATCACGAAGAAGATCACCCGCTCCGCCCGGCCGACCCGGTAGATCGGGATGATGTTCGGATGCTCGAGCTTGGCGGCGGTGCGGGCTTCGCGCTGGAAGCGCTCGACGAACTCCTTATCGAAGGCCAGGGAGAAGGGCAGGACCTTGATCGCGACGTCGCGCTCGAGCTGCCGCTCGCGCGCCTTGAACACGATCGCCATCCCGCCGCGCCCCAGCTCCTCGAGGATCTGGTACTCGTCCTTGAGCTGCGCCTGGACGAGATCGAATTCCGTGACCTCCTGCCCCTGACCCTCCAGGGGCGTAGCCGCGAGATCCAACCCGCAGGAGCGGCAGAACCTGTTGCTGTCGTCGTTCCGAGTGCCGCAGCGGGAACAGTACACAGTAGTACATCGACTCTCCGGGGGAGCACGCTAACTTAGGGGAGCGCCCGAGCGGGTGTCAACGTTGCGGCTTGCACGCGTCCGCTGCTGTCGCTCAGAAGTCAGACGCGAGCGCGAGGTAGACCTGCAGGCGTCGCGCGCCGCCCGACGGCGGATCGGCGAGCGGCTCCGCGACGCCGAGCCGGAGCTGGAGCGGGAAGTCGTAGGAGACGGTCACGTCACCGGCGAGCTCGAGCCCGGCCGAGCGGAGCCGCGTGAGCTGCGGCGCGGCGCCGGGGTTCCAGGCGTCACCCGCGTCGCTGAAAAGGTTGAGCCACAGCTTGTCGGCGCCGAAGGGCAGATGGCCGAGCGATCTTCCGACGAGCGCGAGCGGGAGACGGTACTCGACGGTGCCCGTGGCGACCCGCCTACCGCGCAGCTCGCCGTTGCCATAGCCGCGCACAGGGAACGTCCGGGTCGCGCCGAGCGACGAACCGAACACCACGTCCAGGGTCCCTGACGACACGCCGCCCGCGTTGAGCAGCCGGTTCAGCGGCCCTCCGGTCGCCCCGGCTGCGAGCCGGAGGGCGAGGACGGGCCGCCCGAAGCCGCTCGGGCCCGCGAAGTGCCGATAGAGCCCGAGGCGCGAGCGCACCTCGTTGGACCACCGCCCACTCCCTTGCTCCTCGCGGCGGCGGTACGTGGCGCTCCACGCAAAGCCGTCCTGGCGCGACACGGCGAGCGGCGCGGACACGAAGTGGGCCAGGGCGAGGGTCACCGAACCCCCGACCAGGTCCTGCGCGTCGCAGCCCGGGCACACCGTGGCGAGACTCGTTTCGGGCAGGGCGGCGAAGCGAGTGCCCTCGTACTCCGCCGCGACGCGTACGCTGGCGACGCTGTGCCAGCGGCGCGTCACGAACGACGCGCCGAGCGCGGCGTCCCGGTCGCGCTCGGACACGACGATCCCCGTCGCACTCGTGCCCACGTAGGACCAGTCGGAGGATGCCCACAGGTCGAGCGTTGGGTTCGCCAGAATCCCCGAGAGCACGCCGAAGGAGCCCGTCGCGCGCAGCGGCTCACCCGAGAGCAGCCCCCAGCCCACGTACTCGAACCGGCCAACCGCGTCGCGGCCTGCGGTGGCGCCGCCGAAGAACCGGCCCGTGGCGCCGACGTCGAGGAACAGGGGCACCCAGAAGTGCGGCCGCAGCGACGGCCACGGGGCGTACCCCGTCTCGCGCACGGGCACTGCGGGCGCCGGCTCGAACGGCAGCGGCGTGGGGAACGCCACCGGCGCGCCCGCGGGAAGCGCCGCGGCGTGGCGCAGCTCCCAGCCGCCCGCCGTGAGCGTGGCGTAGAGGAGCGTCCCGTCTGGGAGCGGGGCCGGCGCCCGCGCGCCCAGCGGCTCCGCCGTGAGCGGCTCGGCCCCGCTCGCATCGCGCCAGCGGTACACCTGCGGGAAGCCCCCCCCCCGCGCCCCGCTCCCCAGCTGGTCGGCCACGAACCAGAGCTCGCCGCCCGGCGTCCACACCGGGTCGGTGACGGCGCTGCGTGACGTGACGAGCGCGACAGCCACGCCGGGCGAATCGGCGGGCCAGCGCACGAGCGCCCAGTGGCCGGCGGCGTTGCGCACGCCGGCCATCCGGCGTCCGTCGGGTGAGGGCACCACCGCTTCCCAGGTCGCACCTGCCGTGTCCGGTGCCGGCACGGTCGGCACGTCGGCTCCCGGCCTGAGCGCGAGCGCGGCCAGCCGTCCGCCCCCGCCCCGGGGCTGGGCGAGGCGCGCCCCGCGCGTCACGCGGCGCCACCCGCTCCCCGGCCGCCAGCGATACAGATCGCTGCGAACCCGCCAGCGTGAGGTGTAGTCGAGTTGCGCCACGACGAGGGTATCACCCAGCCAGCCATAGGTCACGTTGCCGTTTACCTCATGGGAGGCGATCCTCCGGAGCGTTCCCACCTGGATCAGGCGCAGCTCGCTCGCGCCTTTCCCGTCGTCCCGCAGGTACGCCACGCGGCGGCCGTCCGGCGAGACCGCCGGGACGGGCTCGGCACGGAGCAAGCTGTCGAGCACCCGCATCCCCGGCCCGGACTCGCCCCGTGCCGGCGCGGGCCGGGTGGCTGCCGGCCACGCGGCCGCCAGGGTGCGTCCCCGTTCCCCACCCCACGTCACCCGATCGAGCTGCCGCCCGACCCGGAAGGGGATGAGCTGTGCCGCCGTGGCCTCGACAAACCGCGGCACCACGGAGTCGCTCGCAGTTTCGGCGAGATAATGAAAGAAGCGGCTGCCGTACCCGTATGGCGCGAACCCGCCGGGCCACCGGGTGAAGAGGAGCGCGTCCCCGGGCGAGCGCGAGGCGCCCGCGGCGTGGTCGGCAGCGAGCAGCTGCGTGTGGAAGCTGCCCCGGACGCGCCCGCCGTTCGTGAACTTCGACTCGTAGTACACCGCGAGTCCCTCGGTCACCCAGCTGGGCTGGTACTCGTTCGGAAACAGTCCCGGGGCGCGTCCGAACACGCGCTGCAACACGCCCCAGAAGCTCCTCGCGCGATCGAGGTGAAACACGTGCGTCAGCTCGTGTGTGGTGACGAGACGCAGCCAGGTGTCGTACGGCAGCAACCCGGGATCGTTGACGGGTGGGGAGGCCAGGATGGTGATCTGGCTGGAAGGAAACACGGTCGTGAAACCGTTCGAGGCGTCGATGTCGTCGCCGAGGGTCAGGTCCACGACCTGGCGCGGCGGGTGGAGCTCGGCGGCGAGGAACCCGTATGCGCGCTCCGCCTCGCGGGCTTCGAGCAGCGCCAGCTCGCGATAGACCGGTCGGAAGTGGACCCGGAAATGCGGGGTGTGCAGGGTGCGCCAGCTCCCGGACGGATCGACTTGGGAAACGGCGCGCCCGGCGAGCAGGACCAGAAAGAGAATGCGGAATGCGAAATGCGGAATGCGGAATGAAAGAAGAATGCGGAGTGCGGATTGCGGAATGCGCAATTGCAGGGCAAGGTCGTCCGCCCCAAGACACCTACTCGTACATTCCGCATTCCGAATTCCGCATTCCGCATTCGGCTCATTCCGCAGTCCGACGCGAGCAATGCCTCCTGCTCCGGGATGATGATGAACAGCGCCTCCGTGAGCGCGGAGGGCATCCACGTCGGCCGCACCAGGGCGTAGTCGCCCCGCCCCATGCCGAGGTCGCGTACCCCCAGCTCGGCGACGAGCGCCCGGTCGAGCTCGCGCGCGAGCGCCGCGGAGCGTGGCTGGAAGTAATACACGCTCGTCCCGTTGTTCACGAATGGATTCATACCGTCGGGGAGGGCATTGGCGTGGATCGACACGAGCACGTCCGCATCGTGCAGCTCCGCGAAGTGGGTGCGCGGGAAGAGGTCGACGGGCGCCGGGCCGGTCCGGGTCAGCAGCACCGTGGCGCCCGCGCGCTCCAGCAGTTGCTTGGCCTTGTGCGCCACGGCGAGGGTCGCGACCGGCTCCCACAGCCCCGTCGGCCCCTTCGCTCCCAATGGCGGATGGCCGGGGTCGAGCACGATGGTGCGGCCGCGGAGGGGGTGGCGCGCATCGATCGGCGGCGGGCGGCGCACCTCCACGAGCAGGTCGCGCCCCTCGAAGCGGGTGCGGTAGCCCCACACCCGCCGCGACAGCTCCAGGGTGATCGTCACTTCGTCCGCCGCCGGCTGCGCGTAGGTCATGCGGGTCACCAGGGGATCGGTTCGTCCGTACTGCATCCAGTTGATATTGGAGGCGGCGCCGTAGATGCGCAGGGCAAGGCTCCGCTCCTGCTCCGTCACCAGGAACGGGAGCTTGCCCGGCAGGGGCACGCGCAGCGTGACCGACGTCGGCCCCGCCTGCAAGCGCACCGATCCTACGGCGCCGCCCGGCGGCGGCGTGCCGGCAGCGAGCGGCACGGCGTCCGCGGCGCTCACCCATGCTACCGCGCCTCTCGAGAGCTGCAGCCGCGCCTGATCGTTCCAGCGCCCCGACAGCACCGCCGTCGTACCGGTCGGAAAGAACCAGTTGTAGGTACCT
>QHVD01000400.1 GCA_003222235.1 Gemmatimonadota bacterium
AATCACGGTGCACTGAGCGGCAACCCGCGCCGAAGGACATACCTGGTCGTGACTCGACCGGCGTGGAGCATCGCACTGCAATGGGTGCTTTGGGCCGCCGCCATGGGCGCGATCATGGCCTGGCTCGCGCGCAGTCGCGCCCGCACCCGGCCCGCCGCGGACGCTCAGCGCCTCACCCATCCGCGCAGCACGCTGATCGTTGGGCTGGCCTGCTCGTTCCTCTTCAGCGGCGTCGCGCTCGCCTCCGCCCTTTGGCCCGGCAAGACAGGGTCTCCCGGGATCAGCCTGGCATTCTTGGCGTTCGCGGCTCTCGGCGTGCCACTCATCCTGGACTACCGCAATGCGCGCCACACGCTTACCGAGGACGGCCTGCGTTATGGACGCACGTGGGGCGGTGGCGGCACGCTGCGTTGGCGCGAGGTGCGGCGGCTGCGCTACTCGGCTGCCTGGAAGTGGTTCCGGCTGGAGGGGCCCGAGGGGCAGGTCGCCCGAGCTGCCCTCGCCCAAGTCCCGGCGGCCGCGATTGATCCCCAGACCCGCCCGGTGCTCGAAGCGACGGCGCAAGGCAACCCTCCCTCGCTCTGGCAGTGAGACCCCCGAAGGCGTCGGCCTGTGGGCGGGCGTGATCGACGCGGTCACCCGACCCGCAACGTGCCGCGCTTGCCGGCTTTGTGCTGGTACAGGACGCGATCCGCCGCCGAGATCAGTCCCTCGAGCTTTTGGCCGTCGCGCGGGTGCACCGCCACGCCGATGCTCACGGAAATTGCCGGCTTCTCGGCGTCCCGCGCCACTCGCTCGGCGATGCGACGGGCAACATGCCACGCCGCCGTCTCGCCGGTCTCGGGGAGGACCAGCGCGAACTCGTCTCCGCCAAAGCGCGCGGCGGTGTCGACCTCCCGGCACGACCCGAGCAGCATTTCCGCCACTCGGCACAGAGCCTGGCTCCCGACGAGATGACCGTAGCGGTCGTTGATCTGCTTCAAGCCGTCGAGGTCCATGAGCACGACGGCAAACGGGCGCTCGGTCCGCCCGGACCGCTTGATCTCCGCGTCGACGGCGTAGCTGAACTGGCGGTAGTTGGCGAGGCCCGTCAGGGGATCGCTGATCGCCAGTTGCCGCAACCGCCCCTCCACCTCCCGCCGCTCCGCCACCACGGCGCCGAGCGCCAGGGTCGTGACCGCCGTGACCACCATGAACGCCTGCAGCAGGAGGAGCGACTCACTTTGCGCCGGCCGCGCGAACGGGCCGAACCCACGCAGCGTCCCCCAGAGGGCGATCCCCGATGCCACGACCACCCCGGTCGCCACTTCTCGCTGGCCGAAGCGGAATGCCGCCCAGATGAAGAACGGGATGCACAGGAACTCCAGCGGATAGTTCCGGATCGGGGACGGGAACAACCCGCCGAACACTACCAGGCCTACCACGAGCACGCTGAGCAGCAAACCGGCCGCCTCGAGCGCCTGGCGCCGATCCCAGCGTCCCCGGGGCGGCGCGGCCCACAGCATCGCCGCGGGGGCAACCACCAGGTCCCCCACCGCTCCCCCGAGCCACCACGTCAACCAGATGGGGCCGTAGTCGGCCCAGCGCGCCAGCCCCGCGAGCGAGAGGCTGGTGACGCCCACTGTGGCGCTCACGGTCGTGCTGGCCGCGCCCGCGAGCATCGCCAGCCTGAACACGTGCTGCGCGCGCTCGAACACCCGCTGGCCGCCGGCGAAGCGGTTGACCAGGTACGCGGCCAGCAGTCCTTCCAGAGTGTTCCCTGCAGCAATGGCGATCGCGGTCGCCACTGAGCCTGAAGTCGTGACGTATAGGAGAAAGGCACCGAGGAAGATCGCCGGCCATACGGCGTAACCCTGGAGCAGGAAGGCGGCGAGCGCGATTCCCGTCGGCGCCCAGACCGCGCTGGCGCT
>QHVD01000401.1 GCA_003222235.1 Gemmatimonadota bacterium
TTACGCGCCTACAAGGACGCGAACCGTGCAAAATCACGGTCCGCGTCCGCGCCAACATGATAGGACAACGGCGCAATCAAGCAAGATGCCCTTGCCCGCAACGGACGTTGCGTCGCCGCAACAGACTGAGACGGACTGACCGGGAATTCTGCCGCGGGGCGTCTCGATCCGGTGGCGAAGATTAGGGTGGAGACTCCGGGACTTCTCGCAGGAAGCGCTGGAATACAGGATTCCCCGGGTAGCGGTCGGCGAGCCCGGCGACGTAGCCCCGCGCTTCCCGCTCGAGCGCGGCCCGGGCACCGGGATCGCGGGCCGCCTCGCGCGTGAGCGCCGCAGCGAGCACCCACTCGGCTTCGACCTTCGACAGGTCTCCCCCGGCCGCAGCGCGGCGCAGGTAGCTAATCCCGCGCGCGGCGTCGCCGCTGCCGAGCCCGACGAGCTTCGCCACGAGCCGTGCGAGCGCGCTCGCGCGGCCGAGACCGTACTGATAGACGCCGAGCCCCAGGTAGCAGTCGCCGCATGCCGAGTCCGCGGCGAGGACGCGGGCGTACGCGTCGCGCATCGCCTTGCCGTCTTTCGCCGCCCCCCAGGAGCTGCCGTGGAGGTCCCGCTCGCGGGCGCGGTACCCGAGGGCCGCCGCGAGCCAGAAGTCACGAGCCGGCCCGCGCGGCCCGGCGCGCGCGCGCTTCAGCGCACGGTCCAGGAGGGCATCGATCTGGTGCGCCTCGTAGTCGTCATCCTCGAGCGCTGCGGCCCACCAGATATACGCGCTCGCCTCGAAGACGGGGGGAGCCGGGTCGCTCGTGTCTTTCGCACCCAGCTCGGCGAAGTAGGCGGCCGCGGCGGGGAAGCCACCGC
>QHVD01000402.1 GCA_003222235.1 Gemmatimonadota bacterium
CCAGCACCGGGACGCCTACCCGCTCGAACATCTTTGCGCCCCTGAGGGAGTCGCCCACCGCCATTTCCTGCGGCGTGGTGACGATGATCGCGCCGCGCAGGTGAATGCTCTGCACCAGCGACAGCTGGGCGTCGCCCGTGCCCGGCGGCAAGTCTACGAGGAAGTAGTCCAGCTCACCCCAGTCCACGTCCCGCAGGAACTGCTGGATCACCTTCATGATGATGGGTCCGCGCCAGATCGCCGGCGCGTCGCGCTCGACGATGAAGCCCAGCGACATGAGCTTCACGCCGTGGCTCTCGAGCGGCTCCATCTTGCCGCCCCGCACCGCGGGCTTCCGGTCCGCGCCCATCATGCGCGGGATGTTGGGGCCGTAGATGTCGGCGTCCATGAGCGCCACCCGCTGCTCCGCGCAGGCGATGGCCA